>JAPVVU010000001.1 GCA_028571885.1 Gammaproteobacteria bacterium
ACATAGAATAGGCAAAACCAGCTTCGGCCATGCCCAAAATAACAAATCCGCCTTTTTCAAAGCCTTTTTTAATAATTGGATCAATGTACTGACGAACATAATTGATTTCACCCTGATTTTTATAGGTCAGTAATAAACTGAAAATACGATAATCTGGATTAGCTTTTATTATACTGCCGCCCGTTAATGCACCACCTTGAAGTTGACCAATTTTAATTTTACGCAATACTGCCTGATCATCACCCATAACGCCACCAGGATAAAATTTGAATTTTACCCGGCCATCTGTTTTTTCTTTAATTTCTTTTGCCCCTGCACGCATTTTCTGCATCCAGTCGGAGCCTTCAGGGGATAATGTGGCGATTTTCAAAGTTTTTCCATAAACTGAGCTTGAACCAAATAATATCAGAAGCATAAATAAAACGAGTTGAGAAAAATATTTAATCATATTTATTCCAAATTTAAATAATATTGTAAGTATGGATGAGCAATCATTAAAAATAATCCTGAGATGAATTAAGTAATTCATGTGCTTTTTCCTGCGCCAGAATATTCATAAGTGTCAGGTTTTCGAAGTAGGGGTCAGATTGAATTACTTCTTGTAAAAGTTGATCATGTAATGTTTGATTAAAGACCAGTCGTGCATATTTTTCTGCATAGAGAACCTTAGCTGTTAAGTCTTTGCCATTTGAGAGTTGTATTGCGTATTTAAAATGGTATTGACTCAGTCCAGGTTTTCCGCCTAATGCAGGTGGTAATAATGTATTCAGAACACCGAGATAAAGATGAGCCTGGCCATTTTTCCAGGTATCATCAATTTCCACTATTCTGTTCATAATGAGTGTTACTTTAGGTAACTGAGCAATAGCCGCCATACTGCCGCTATTAGCCTTAATCCAACCCACCCAGACAGTACCCAATACATACCATGATTGAATATTATCTATATTGATACGTTTTACATCGGCAGAAAAAGATTCAAAATCACTCTGCCGTATATTACATAAGTTTTTATCTGAAACACAAAGAGCACGTTCTGCATATACTAATGCTTTGTTTGACATGCGTGCAGCACGTACAGGTTCAGAAACAAAGATGCTGGAATAAGCACTATAGAGTATTGCCGCTGATTCTAATAAGTCAGGGTTATTTTTAGAATCAAGCAAAAAACTATCCATCAACAGCAGGTAAGCAGGTGCGCCATCAGCAACCGTCCTGGGATCATCTGAATTTAAAATGGTATATGTTAAGTTATCAGCCAATTTAACGGCAGTTGATGTAACCATTGACGAACAGGCAGTGAGCAATAAAAGAATAATACTGGCGGACAAGTAATTAAAAAACGGTTTGTGAGACGTGATATTCATAACGAAAGTATAGGCAATGGAACAAATAAACACAAATGTATTTGGTTTTACTTATGTACTCTAAATGTAGTGATCTGGAGCAATACAGGTCGATACATTTACATGAAGCTAACAATACAAAACCAGTAAAGGTAAATATCTTTATAAATCGGACGAAATGAGGCACACAAAAAGCTATTCCGGGTTGTAAGATATTGGATATACAGGCTTAACAGGTAAACTTAATGATTTATAAAATCAGACAACGGGTAGGAATATTTGCCTGATAATATTGTTTTTGCTTTTTTTTAAGCTACTATAAAAGATAACAAAGTCATTTTTCGCACGTACAATGGGCTCAACGGTGGTCAATAAGAAATATACGCTGAGTAGTTACATATTATTTATGATTAATAATTAAATTGTACTGTTATCAGGAATATTCCACAATACTAATCTTTCATCCCACGAATACTACAAAAATAAGAATAAGAATAAAATAGTGATGAAACAATCTGTAAAAAAAGAGATGCAAGTGCTGAGCATAGCATTTGCTATTGTTATTACGCTGATGCTTATGATGATTTATATAGGTTTGAATCATATAAAAAAAATAGAGCGTCAACTTAACCAGATCGTCCATGTACACAATGAAAAGCTAGACATGGCTATTCATATGCGTTGGGCCGCGCGGGAGCGGACTCTTTCTCTGCACCGCTTTATTCTGCTCGAAGATCCCTTTGAACGAGATGAGGAGTGGATGTATTTTAATACACAAGGCGCTTTATTTGCCCGTGAACGAACCAGGCTGATGGCTATGGAGCTGTCCTTAGAAGAAGAAAAAATTCTCCAGGTGCAGGGAAGCTATACCGGACCCACTGTCAAAATGCAAAATCAAGTTGCTCAGCTGGCTCTTGACGATGAACTTGAAGCCGCTTATACCCTGCTGTATGAACAGGCTCACCCTAACCAGGCTAAAATCCTCAATGAGCTTGAAAAGTTCTATAAACTCCAGGAAGAATATATAAACAAGGCCGGTATCGAAGCAGAAACGTCTCTGAACGATTCGAAACAAACCATTTTTGTGCTCGGAAGTCTGGCATTGCTATTCAGCTTTGCCATCGCTGTGTTTATTATCAAACGCATTAATCGCTATCAGCAAAATCTCTACCGGGAAAAGGTTCTGGCACAGATAACCCTGCATTCAATCGCGGATGGTGTGATTACTACCAGTGCCAATGGCACTATCGAATATCTAAATCCAGGTGCGGAAAAGATGACCGAGTGGCACTCTGATGATGCAATAGGCAAATTGCTCACTGAAGTGTTTAACCTCCGCAATGAATCGGACCACTGCCGGAGTTCCAACCCTTTGCAAAAAACCATCCAGCAAAAACAGATCACCAGCTCTGGCGGGAATATTTATCTTCTTAGCGCATCTGACCAGCAATACGCCATTGAATATACCGCTGCACCGATTCTTAATATCAGAGACAAATTGATCGGTACTATTGTGGTTTTTCATGATGTCAGCGAAATGCGCACGTTATCTAAACAACTGAGTTATCAGGCATCTCACGACGCATTGACCGGTTTGATGAATCGTCGTGCTTTTGAGTCTTCTCTGAAAAATATACTTGATTGCAGCAAGGCAACTGGTGACCAGCATGTGCTGGGTTTTATGGATCTGGATCGCTTTAAAATTGTCAATGACAGCGCCGGACATGCTGCTGGGGATGAGTTGTTGAAACAGCTGTCAACCCTGCTACTGAATCTGACCCGTGACAGTGACGTGGTTGCCCGTCTGGGAGGTGATGAGTTCGCGTTTATTCTGAGCAATTGTCCAATGGATAGAGCTCGCGAACTGGCGGAAAAAATAAAGGACACAATTAGGCAAAATCGGTTTGCCTGGGAAAACCGCAGCTATGAAGTAGGTGCCAGTATTGGCCTGGTGCCTGTTTGTAATAAATCATCCAGTCTTTACAATCTGTTAAGTCTGGCAGATTCTGCCTGTTATATGGCTAAAAATCAGGGACGTAACCGCGTTTATGTGTATTCAGAGAAAGATCAGATTCTTGCTGATAATACCAATACGGCCAATTGGGTAGACAGAATTAATTCAGCGCTAAAAGAAAATCACTTTATACTTTATGTACAAAAAATTCAGCCCCTGAAAAGCAGGGGCTTGCTGCAAAATCAAGTCTGCCACTATGAAGTTTTACTTAGATTATCTGATCAACAGAATAAACTTATTCCACCCATGGCGTTTATTTCTACGGCTGAACGTTATGATCTTATGCCTGCGGTTGATACCTGGGTTATTAACAACGCATTGCATATGATCCAAAAATATCACAGCAACAATACTTTTATTTATACCATTAATGTTTCCGGACAATCACTGGGAAATGAAGATTTTAATCATTTTTTAATCGATCAGATTAAAAACTGTCCTGTTCCACCACAGCAGCTCTGTTTTGAAATTACTGAAACCGCTGCGATTGCCAATATGAATCAGGCCAACCATCTAATTTCCATACTCAAAGAATATGGTGTCACTTTTGCGCTGGATGATTTTGGTAGTGGTATGAGTTCTTTTGGCTATTTGAAAAATTTTACCGTTGACTATATCAAAATCGATGGCAGCTTTATTCGTGATATTGTCGATGATCCCATGGATAAGTTACTGGTTGAGTCTATGAATCAGATGGGACAACTGCTGAATATTAAAACCATTGCTGAATTTGTGGAAAATGATGAGATTTTGCAACTACTTGAAAAAATTGGTATCGATTACGTTCAGGGCTATGGTATTGAACGTCCTAAACCACTGCTGGAACATTTGCAAAATCAAAACTGAGATCTAGGGGAATGAACTGCTATGAGTGATTTCATCTTGTGTGGGGAAATAGATAGTAATATCCTTAAGGCAATATAGTTGACAGGAAAGTCTCCAACCTTGTTGAATTTGCTCCTCACTAAGATGAATTTTTTCTTCAGCAACAGGTTTATTACAGTGACTTTGAGCGGATATAATTTTAACTCGACAATGACCACAAATGGCTTTTCCACCACACTTAGAATGAGTTGATATCTTATGTATCAACATGTTTTTTAAGAGAGTTTGTCCACGTTGTAATGGATAGGATTGTCCTTTATCCTCAGTTAACTCATCAAAAACAGTAAACGAATATGCTGACATTAGATGGGCTGACTGGAAGCATTGATAATCACTTTAAGTTCCTGACCCGGTTTAAGGTATTTCTTTAGATTGACATGATTCCATCGTTTTAAATCATTAATAGTGACTTTGAAGTGTCTTGAAATGGTATAAAGTGAATCACCGGATTTAACTTTATAGCTGATCTCACTGGTTTTTAATGCAACAGAATCACGGGATGATATATTTTTTGCTTTCTTTGCTGGTTTATTTTTAGCAATGAGTAGTTTCTGGCCGATGGATAATGTATCACCGGAAGATAAACCATTGAGAGATGCTAACTTCTTATGAGACATATTAAATCGGCGTGCAATTTTCCAGAAAGAATCACCTTTGCGTACTTTATAAGTCTGTGAATTTTTTAATACATCTTGTGAAATTGTTGCTACTACAGGCTGATGGGTCACAAGATCTTTATTACCAGTGGGTACCATCAGATATTTTCCAGCTCGAATTCGGCTGTTTTTCAATCGGTTTGCCGTTTTTAAAACAGAAACCGAAATTTTATATTTATGAGCAATAACACTGAGACTTTCACCTGAACGAATTTTATGTCGATACCATTGAACGCGATCTTTATCATCCAATAAGGCCAGTTGTTTTTCAAAACGTTCTACTTTGTCAATAGGGATTAATAAATGATGGGGGCCATCAGGATCGGTCGCCCATTGTTTGAAAGCCGGGTTATAGGAGCGCATTTCATTAAGACTAATATCTGCCATTTTAGACACAACAGAGAGCTCTATCTGTGATTGCGTGTCAACTAACATCAAGCGAGGACTATTTTCAATCGGTGACAGGCTTATACCAAGTTCTTGATGATTTTGAATAATTTTGGCTACGGCTAATAACTTGGGAATATATTTAAATGTTTCTTTAGGTAAGTCTAAAGACCAATAATCAACGGGTTTGCCTTTTTTGCGATTCTTTTTTATTGCTTTATTGATAGTACCTGCACCTGCATTATAAGCAGCAAGAGCTAAAAGCCAGTCTCCTTTATAATATTTGTTTAATTGTTGAAGATAGGTCAAAGCTGCCAGTGTTGAATGATAAACATCTCGGCGACC
This sequence comes from Gammaproteobacteria bacterium, assembly GCA_028571885.1. GTDB lineage: Bacteria > Pseudomonadota > Gammaproteobacteria > GRL18 > GRL18 > GRL18. The sequence goes on from JAPVVU010000001.1 coordinate 5,634, forward strand.
GTCATACCACCAATTTTGTTTTAAACCAAAATAACGCCCGGTTGCCGGTACAAATTGCCACAAGCCTGCAGCTTTCATATGAGAATAAGCATTTGTTTTAAAACTACTTTCAATAATAGGTAATAGAGCAATTTCACCTGGCATATTACGTTTTTGTATTTCTTCGGTGATAAAAAACAAGAAAGGAGTGGCTCGCTCAGATATATCTTCAATATTTTTTTTATGCTTTAGAAACCAATTTTCCTGAATTTGAATGCGTTTATTATCAATATTTGAAAGCTGATAAAGTTGAGGTATACGTAACCAGACATCGCTATACTCATTTTTTTTAGTATTTTTTTCCAGATAATGATCCAATTGTTTATTGACACTGACCTGGGTAATGGCTGGAGCAGACTGAAGAATATCATGAGTTGACTTTAAAATGGGATCATTTTCCATGGATTTGAAAGAGCCATCTGTACCTAAAATGCCTTTAGATTTTTCAGCGTCAGCATCATTTGAGAAATCAGCAGTATTCGTGTGCAAATTATTGACAGAACTGCAACCATGAATAAAAAATAAAGAGAAAAAGAGGCAATAGGAATACTTTATAATCATAATATTTTTAAATTTTCTTAATGAAATTTTCCTGTAAGTAATGAAAAAGCTTGTCACTTTTGAGCAAATGCTCATTTGAATAAAAAAATCAGTAATGTTTTAGTCAAGCGTATCTTTCCAATAACGAATTGTTTTAAATACATCAGCAGGCTTATCAAGCGGCTTTTGAGTGAATTTTTCCGCTGCAAGCCTGACTTCTTTAATATCAAATCGTAAAAAAGGATTGGTTTGTTTCTCAAGTTTAAGTGTAGACGGTATTGTCGGTAAATTCATCTCGCGTAACCGTGTTGTTTCTTTAATTCTTTGTAACAGTCTTTCGTTGGCTGGTTCAACGCGCTGTGCAAAAGCAAGATTCTCCTGAGTATATTCATGAGCACAATAGACCAATGTTTTATTATCCAGTTCAAGCAGTTTAGACAACGAATGATGCATTTGTTCCGCAGTCCCCTCAAAAAGGCGCCCGCAGCCGCCAGCAAATAAGGTATCACCAATAAACAGGGTTTGATGACCTAAATATGCGATATGCCCTCTGGTATGTCCTGGTACATCAATAATTTTAAATGATAAGCCCATTGACTTGAATGAAATCAATTGATTCTCTGATAATGGATACGTTATATTGGGGATCTGCTCATTTGCCGGACCGTATACTGGCAATTGATATTTTTCAACCAGGCTGCTGACACCACCGGTATGATCACCATGGTGATGGGTAATAAATATTGCCTTTGGCGTCAATTTATCCTGTTCTATTGCCTGGATTACGGGTGCTGAATCACCTGGATCAACAATGATTATCTGTTGATCTGCGTGTTTTTCAGGCAAACCATGAATAAACCAGATATAATTATCATCGAAGGCTGGTATTCCTGAAATACCAGGGCTAACATCGGACTTATTGTTTAAGCTTCTGTCTGAAGTCTTTGTATCAGTTTTCATTACGTCTAATTATTACACATCTGTCATACAAATGAATAAAATCTGTCACATAAATGAATAAAAGCAGGGAAAATATTCCCCCATCTCGAAAAATAAAGACTATAAAAGAAGATAATCTCTTTGACTTTGACGACCCATGGCTAATGGTTCGTGATTGGTACTCAAGCGAATTAGGTCAGGCATTACTGGCAAATGAAAAACAATCGTTGAATAATTTACTTGAGCAAATCTTTGGTTATAACCTGGTACAATTGGGATGTCTTGATGGAAATGCCCTCACAGGCCACTCAAGGACCTCTTATCAGTATATTTTTGAATCTCTGAGTCATGTGAATCAGGCAAATCCCTGTACGCAACTGATCGCTGGATTTGAACAATTACCCATCCAGAATCAGTCTGTCGATGCTGTTATTTTACCTCATACTCTTGAGTTTGAAAGAAATCCACACCAGATTCTAAGAGAAGTCGAGCGAATCTTAGTTGCAGAAGGCAAAGCTATTTTTCTTGGATTTAACCCGTTTAGTCCCTGGGGGTTGTGGCATAAATATTGGGAGATTAAAATAAAAAGGAAAAGGAAATGGAAAAAGAAAAGATATCTCTCGTCAAATACACAAGATATCAATAAACTATCAAGTCAGCTCCCCCCCTTACCATCATGCGGCCATCTTATTAGTCAGAAACGTTTACGAGACTGGCTGCAGTTATTAGGATTTGACATTGAATTGGTAAGCGAGTATTTTTATCGCCCACCGATAAGCAGCTCAGTGTTATTAAAAAAATTAGAATTTATGGAACAGGCAGGCCAGTTTTCTAAAGTTTTACCTGCCGGCGGCTACCTTTTAGTTGCGACAAAGCGTGTATCGACTTTGACTCCTATTCGACAGGGCTGGAAACTCTCTAAAAATTTGCTTACGCCAGAAACAATTGAAACTGCGGGAATGAAATCTGACAACCATTCAATATTTAAATATGATATAAAAACTAAATAACCTTTAATATAATTCCTCAATTAAAAGATAAAGAACCACATGGACAAAAATACAATCTATATTTATACCGATGGTGCCTGTAAAGGAAATCCTGGCCGGGGAGGCTGGGGGGTACTGATGGTCTATAAGGAAACTGAAAAAGAGTTTTTTGGTGGTGAAAAAGAAACCACTAATAACCGCATGGAAATGACTGCTGCAATAAAAGGACTGGCTCAACTTAATCGTTCTTGTGAGGTTGTATTAACTACTGATTCCCAATATTTGCGCAAGGGTATCACTGAATGGATAGTCAACTGGAAAAAAAGAGGCTGGAAAACGGCCAGTAAACAGCCCGTAAAAAATATTGATTTATGGAAGCAACTAGACCAGCTGGTGAAAGATCATAACGTCACCTGGCATTGGGTTAAAGGCCATTCTGGTCATCCTGAAAACGAAAAAGCAGATGAATTAGCAAATAAAGGTATTGAATCACTATGAGACAAATTGTTCTAGATACTGAAACAACTGGCCTGGAACCCTCTCATGGACACCGAATCATTGAGATTGGTTGTGTTGAATTAGTTGACCGAAAATTAACCGGCAATACCTTCCACAAATATATTAACCCTGAAAATAAAAAAGTTGATCAGGGGGCATTAGAAGTTCATGGTATTACCGATGAGTTTCTAGCAGATAAACCATTTTTTGCAGATATTTACGATGAATTTTTAGAATTTGTTATGGGCAGTCAACTGATCATCCATAATGCACCTTTTGATGTCGGGTTTATTAATCATGAAATTGCTCTTTTGGAGCAGAAACTTGGCCAGACTATTGAAAAGATCGATACCAGCTGTAGTATTCTTGATTCCTTAAAACTGGCACGTGATAATCATCCCGGACAAAAGAATAACCTGGATGCTCTGTGTCGCCGGTATTTTATCGATAATAGTAATCGTCAGTTACATGGCGCATTGCTCGATTCTGAAATTCTAGCCGATGTTTATCTGGCAATGACTGGTGGCCAGACCAGTTTGACTTTAGATGATTCATCGGGTGGCGAAAATGGTTCTGATACCATTCGCAGACTTGATTCAAATAGAACTGTACTTAAAATTCAAATGGCTTCAAAAGAGGAAATTAACTCGCATGAAGAATATTTGACTCTACTTGAACAAAAATCAGGTAATGCCCCCATTCGGTGGTAAAAATAATCCAGATAAAGTATCAGAACAGGATAAATAGTGAAGGCATATTTCAATACTTCTGAGTTCAAGCAACTTCTAAAACAAAATGGCTTAGAACACTTTGAACAAATTTGGACGTTAGAAACAGAGTGGTTTGAAGAGCCAAATTATCGTAGAAATGGCTGGAGTGGTGTCATTAAATATCCACTCGTTGATTCTTCAGGGAAAACCACCTGGATATTTATAAAGCGTCAGGAAAATCATAACTGTAAAACAATACTTCATCCATTTAAGGGTGTGCCTACTTTCAGACGTGAATACATCAATATCCAGCGTCTGATAAAAAAAAATATACCGACAATGACAGCCATTTACTACAATGAACGCACAGTAGATGGAAAAGACCAGGCAATTTTAATCACACTATCACTTGAAGGCTACCAAAGCTTCGAATCATTTTGTGCTAATGATGAAAATCGATCAATTTCTCAGCGCCCTGAAATTATGACCCTCGCAGGAACCCTTATCCGAAAACTTCATGATGCACATTTTCGTCATAATTGTTTATATGCAAAACATTTATTTGTGAAAAATGAGTTAAATGATATCAATGTTCGATTAATTGATTTGGAAAAATTAAAATGGCTCCCTTTATACAGTCAAATCAGACGCAATGATCTTTCTCGAATTATTCGAAGAGGGGAGCCTATGACCTATGATGATTTGAAAATGCTGCTCAGCAGTTACTACACAAGTGGAGGTGACCTGCAACTTACATCGCTTGCTAAGGAGCTTGATGCTTTGTTAGATGCACAAAAGCACTATCATTAAATACCTGGCTTGCTATTATACGTTGTCATAGGAGCGGGACTGGACTAACAATAAAGGCAATCCTCAAATTTTAATTCATAATAACGAAATACTAATTTGATTTATTTAGAAAATGAAAAGGGTATTCTTTTATTATTGAATCCTGTGATAAAACTAATTTGATTGTGTCAATTTTATCATTATAAAGAAGGGTTAACAGCGCTCTATTATTTTCTGTATGTTTAAATTCAAACGGCTCTGAGATCAAATGGTTGTTTGTATTATAGAGTTTTAACTGAACGAGATTTTTGATTTTTCCACGTATTTCAAATTGAATCTGGTGTTTGTTCAACTGTATTGTTTTAATAAATATTCCATCTGATTTAATGGTCTGTCCAAGAAAATCATATTTTTTTGAATGTATTTTGAATGCCGTGGGAAGACTTAGGGTGATAAGACCCTGAGGAACTTTATTCTTGTCTTTATACGGTAGCGCTGTGATCTCAAATGCTGAATTTGCATTAAGATAAGATGTTATTCCAGCTGTTTTTATTTGTTCATCATTATTAATAATAAAATCGTTAATATCAGATTCACCTTCACTTATGCCTTCAATGAGTCTTTCTTCTTCAATAAATTCATTTGTAGTAAATGAAATGAACTTATTTAACAGTTGATTATTATCTTCTGAAAGTATGAGTTTAACGGCTGTTATATTTTGACTAATAAAAGGGGATAGACTTGTTTTAATATTTAAAACAGCATCCCGCTTTTTTAATTTGGTTAATGGTTTTTCATAGGCCGCATTAATAGTGTCATTTTTATTTTCGTGTACAAACAAATTAACATAAAATGGTGAAGCAGTTTCCTGAAACGTATCTTTGTTTGGCCACTTTTGACCCAACCATGCAGGATTATCATTCTGAATTTCATTTTTAAGAGGCTTTATCTCCAGTTTACCCGGACTAAAAGGAATGGGCTCACTCTCTTGTGGTAATAGCTGCGCTCCAATAGGGCCTGATAAGGAAGTTGTTACAGGTAAAATTTCTGGTTTGAATGTAAAGGGATAATCTAATATTTTGTTTTTATTTGTGTAAAATACTTTAATGACATCAATCGATTCAGAAAATTCATGCTGATAGCTTTTTATTTGTTTATTTTTAGAAATCTTTTCTTTAAATGAAAGAGTATTAATCACATCTCCCGTAGAATTATATGCTCTGAGTGTTATAAATTGATCTATTTTACCTGTAACCACATACTCCAAACTATTTGTTTTAGGGTATCGACGCAGGAGCACTGAAAATTGTTCAAACGGAAAGAATTGAATATTTTTTTGTGATTTGATGATTTTTTGTTTTATTTGTTCGGGTAGAGACAGAATTATTTTGCCTGCAATTTTTTTAATATCATTATTGTTAAAACCAGGCTTTATATTTATTTGGTTTTTTGCAGTAATTGTACGATATGTTATGAAATCATCATTAATGTAGGCTTCTTGTTCGCCATCAAAATCTCTGAAGTAACTTTCAGAAGGTGCCTGATCAATATGAGGGCGCTCCAAACAGTTTTGCTTAAGAATGTTAATATTGTTTTTATCGGAGACGGAATCGATTTGTAGAATAGCTGAGTGTGAATATTCCATCAGGTTTTGAATGTTCTGTCCTTTAGCGAGTAGTTCAATCACTAGATTTTTATCATATTTGAACTGGTTTGTTGTTAAGGCAAATGGCCCTGATTTCCATTGTGGCCTTAATTCAATATCAAGTTCATCCTGATAGGGTTTAATGTCTCTAACAGAATAGATTTTTTTTATTGTTATAACCTGTTCTTGTTCAGACTGTTCCTGATTAATGGATGAGGCTGGTTCAGTGCGATTAAAAAAACTGTCTGGATTGCTTTGAACAATGACTAAAAGAATTAAATCGAATAGATTATTTGTTTTTATCGATGAAATTTTGATTGCGTTATTGATATCAACGTTTAACTCTTTGAATAAATCTGTATTTTTGGTAAAAGAAGACTCGTCTAATGCTAGCCAAAAACTATCTTTATTCGAAGATAAAGCAATATAATTTGAATCCCTGGTACTTATTTTATCAGTAGATTGCTTATGGGCCCGCGTATCACTGTAAAAAAAACTAAAACTGACATTTTTTTGCTTCTCATTTATCTGATGAAATAAATGATCAAGTTGTAAAAGATTGAAGTTTAATTGTTTTTTTTCAGAAAGGTTTTTGAAATTCTTTAATTTTTGTTTATCTTCATTTGTTGTAAATAATACATGGCTAATGGTACTGACTATTTTTAAGTCAGGTTTTTTAGTACACACATCTATTACAACAGGTATATTATTAAATTCTTTTTTTAATTGAGAGAGAAGTGATTGCGGTAATTTATTTTTTAAACTCAATAAAATACCAGCCTGTTCCACTATTTTATCTGTTAGTGCCCTTGTTTTAAACACATAAAGTGGATTTTTATTAGAAATACTAAAAGGCGAATTCTTTGCGTAAATTGCTTGTTTTATACTATCAAAGTAACTTGCTTTAATGCCTAATAAGCTTATAAATTGTGATAATTGTTTTAATTCTGACTTATCTGTAATTTTTATTAAGCTTTCAATATTCTCTTCTATTAAAAAAGGGGTGAGGGTTAGCTTAGTAACTGATGATTCATTATCAGTTACTTGAAGAGGTAGTGTTTTCTTTGTATCAGAAATCTTTGTTTTTTCAGTTGCTGGAGTTAATGAGATACTGGAGTCATTAACTTGTGAACTAATATCTTCAACTTTGGGCTGAGAATCATTATTAAGAAAAAAAAGTATTACCATGGTTATAATCACCACACTACTACTAATAGTGGCGATAATTATTGTTGTTAAATGAGACTTTACTGGTTCTTTTTCTACTGCCATTGATTCTGTCTCAGAATCAATATTCTCAATTATAGGTGATTCATCATCAGAAACCTTTTTAGTTACGTCTTCAATATACGTTTCTATACCAGCCTGAGAAAATGTTTTCTGTAAACGACTTGCATATTCTTGAGAATCAGCATGGCGAATGACCACCGTTTTTCCTGAGAAAAACTTTCTGGTAATGGTGTGCTTAGGAATTCTGGTGATGTCGTGAACATTTTCTACAACCTGATCTTTATCGAAACCCGGTAAAATAACACCTTTAAATGAAACCTTGTATACTTTTTTTATAGCCATAAATAATAAGGTTTTTAAAAAATCAGGCTGCTTTTTGGAAATATAATTCCCAAAATTTCCAGTGCATCCATTTCTATTTCAAATAAAATGTCATCGATTGTATTTTTATCAATATTCAGTGCCTCATTTATAGCCGGATTCACTCTGGCTAAATAAGTCTCTGCTGGTTCAACAATAAGCTCTCCAGATTCTTGTAAATCAGAATTAGTACACAATTCATCCTGTTCTAATATACCACTGTAAATAGTGGCTACATTCAAAATAGAAAGATCTTTAAAGTGTGAATTTCGGATATCTTCAGGTGCATTGAGAGGTTCATGTAAATATTGAAGGCTGAGTATGATTTCTTTAGGCAGCTTCCAATATTCTAGTATTTTTGCACTGACCGCATTATAGGTGAAGCCCAGAACATTGTATTCGATATCAAATTCATTTTTCTCAGGCTCGTTCAGGTGTTGATTAAGTATCTGAGAAACTTCTTTGGAGCGGGTAGAGCAGCAAACAAGTTGTCCAAGACGACTCATGATGGCAGATATAAAGAGTCGATCAGCATCAGGAAGTTTTAATCTTTTTGCTAATCGCTTTGAAATCAATGCAAGATAGACAGAGCGGTGCCAGAAATCTTCCATTTTAACCGCTAGACAATGATTAGGATCATTAAATTTACCCGTAAGGGAATCCAGTAATATAAGATTTTTAACTTCCTCAACACCAATAAGGTTAAGAGCACGACTGAGACTAGAAACTTCGGCACGGAATCCATATAAAGCACTATTCGCGATTTTAAGGATTTTGGCGCTTAGCGTTGCATCTGTACTGATAATATGTCCAATTTCATCAATTGAGGCCGTATTAGAGAGAATTTTTTCCTCTAATTGATGATAGAGTTCAGGTAAGGTGTATAATTTACCTTCTTCAAGAATAAACTGATTAACTATTAGGTCAATTTCTGTCATGTTTTCACTGTATTTTTAGTAATTAGCTTGGCTGGCAAATGACTCTGGATTTTTGATTGTATTAAGCTGGCGGCTCTTGATACATTAAGCTGATGGCTCTTGATACATATAGGCTGATGGCTCTTGTTTATTAACTTGATGAATCATATTCCTATAAGTTGACTATAGCACTTAATTTAATTTTTGTTTCATAGAATTATTAATTATCCAACATTACTCACATATTATGATATTAAAAGAACTTGTTAAACTCTTTGGCCCGGGAAAGTCGAATGTTTCTTTGCATGAAAAAATAATTTCTGCGGCAGCTGGATTAGTTGGTATTGGCCTTATTATGGCCATTAGTCAGCATTTTTTAGATTCACAGAGTTTACCCTGGGTGGTTGCATCAATGGGAGCGTCTGCTGTTTTGCTCTTTGCTGTCCCAAAAGGTCCTCTTTCACAACCCTGGTCATTCGTAGCCGGACACTTATTTTCAGCATTTATTGGTATTTCAGTTGCCAGGCTAATTGCAGACCCTGTAATGGCCTCTGCTGTTGCAGTTTCATTAGCAATTTTTGTCATGTATTTAACCCGTTCTTTACATCCGCCCGGCGGTGCAACTGCATTGACGGCGGTTGTTGGCGGCAGTGCTATTACCGAATTGGGTTATTGGTATATGCTCACACCAATTGCCCTGAATTTGATTGTTATGCTGATTTGGGCACTTATTATTAATAATTTAATGCCAAACCGATGTTACCCCAATGGCATCAAGAATATTAATAAACAAAAAATTATAGATGAAACAATCGGTTTAAAACGGCCTAATATGATCCATCGTTCAGATTTACATGAAGCATTAACAGAAATGGATGTTTTTGTTGATGTCTCTGAAGATGATTTAAATAAAATCTTTAATTTGTCACTCATGCAAACACACAAGAAAAAAATGGGTGAAATTTTATGTCGTGATATTATGACTACAAATGTTATAAGTGTTGAATATGATACAGATGTAGAAGAGGTATGGAAATTACTCATCGAAAAACGTGTTCATGCTTTTCCAGTTATTGACAGGGCAGGCTATGTGCTTGGTGTTATCAGTATGGATGACTTTCTTAATCAGATTGTAGTTAATTCAAATTCTAATATTATCACTCAACTTCATGATTTTATACTAAAAACAAATGATAGTCATACTGATAAACCTGAATTTGCAGGGCATTTAATGAGTAAGCCGGCAATCACAATTAGTGAAAATCAACACATTTTAGACTTATATGAACTATTTTATTCACATAACATCCATCATTTACCGGTTGTAAACAGTGATAATAAATTATGCGGAATTATCACACCTAAAGACCTGCTTATCGCTTTTCAAAATAGAGACTGATGAATGCATTGATTTGTTTTCCCCAGTTGGTTTCCGGGCTATTTTAAATCGCCTGTTTTTAGCAAAAAGAACTTGCCATGAGCTTGATATGCCCCTATAATCTAGCCAAATAAATTACTGATGATACAAAGAGTAGTCACTTCCATTGTAAGTTTTTTTACATAATGAATTATTGTTTGTATAACTGACTGTTATTTGTCGTATTTTTGGGAGTAATGAAGAAGCTCCTAATCTGTTCCACTTATTTAAAATATTTAAATAAGTTGATTAAAATGAACAGGAATTTTTAAGAGTGGGCCTTTGGCCCATTTTTTATTTGTGAAAGATTATTTATTTAGATGCTCATTTTTAACTTATCATTCAAAAAATAAGCAATATCATCTGAGACAGCTTTAATGGCCATTAAAACACAACAATTAGAAAACCTGCTTGAACCTGTTGTTAGCTCTATGGACTATGAATTTGTTGGTCTGGAATTCATCTCTCAAGGTCGACATTCAATACTACGTATCTATATTGATTCTGAAAATGGTGTTGGTGTTGACGACTGTGCTAATGTGAGTCGCCAGTTGAGTGCTGTTTTAGATGTTGAGGATCCGATAGCAAGTGAATATTCATTAGAAATATCATCACCCGGACTCAATCGACCACTGTTTAAATTGTCACAATACGAACAATTTATAGGTGAGGAAGTTAAATTTAAAACAATTCGTCCTCAACTTGAAAATGGTCAACGTAAATTTAAAGGCACAATAACTGCCGTAGAGAATAATAATGTAGTATTTGATATTGATAATGAAGTCTTATCAGTGCCATTTACTGACATCGATAAAGCAAATATAGTTGCTAAATTTTAATCAATATAACTGACAGTACGAAAATTGTTAAGGTAAAAATATGAGCAAAGAAATCCTTCTGGTCGTTGATGCTGTTTCACATGAACGTGGAATCGAAAAAGAAATTATTTTTGATGCCCTTGAAACTGCATTGGCCTCTGCTACTAAGAAAAAAAATAGTAAAGAGATTGATGTACGTGTCGCGATTGACCGAGAAACTGGCGACTATGAAACATTTCGACGCTGGCAGGTGCTTGATGATGAAACTGAACCCTTCGAATTTTATGACAAACAGGTTTTGTATAGCCGGATTGTTGACGATAATCCCGGCATCGCGTTCGGTGATTTTATTGAAGAACCGATGGAATCTGTAGTATTCGGGCGTATTGCAGCCCAAACAGCAAAGCAGGTTATTGTTCAGAAAGTACGTGAAGCAGAACGAAAGAAAGTAGCTGATGAATATCAGGAGCGAATTGGTGAATTAATTTCTGGCGTTGTTAAGCGTATTGAACGCGGCAATGTGATTGTTGATATCGGTAACAATATTGATGCCGTAATCAAAAGGGAAGATATGATACTCAGAGAACCGGTACGAAATGGTGACCGAATCAAAGGGTACCTCTATGAAGCCGTGAATCAAAGCAGAGGTCCGCAATTAAGCTTAAGTCGAATTTCTTCTGAGTATCTTATTGAATTATTTAAAATTGAAGTGCCGGAAATTGGTGAAGGTTTAATTATAATTCACAAAGCAGCACGCGATCCCGGTTTGCGTGCCAAGATTGCCGTTGAGGCACTTGATGATCGCATTGATCCGGTCGGTGCCTGTGTCGGCATGCGTGGTTCACGTGTTCAGGTTGTTTCAAATGAACTGGCTGGAGAAAGAGTTGATATTATTCTCTGGGATGAAAATGCTGCTCAGTTTGTCATTAATGCAATGTCTCCGGCCGAAGTGAAGTCGATTGTTGTGGATGAAGAAAGCAACTCAATGGATATTGCTGTTGATGAATCACAGCTCTCTCAGGCCATTGGACGTAATGGACAAAACATTAAACTAGCCTCTCAACTTACAGGTTGGGATTTGAATGTGATGACGGTTGAAGACGCTGAGAACAAAGATGAAGAAGAAACTCAGAATTTATTAAATCAATTAATAGAAGAATTAACCATTGATGAAGATTTGGCTATTATTCTGTTGAATGAAGGATTTACCTCACTTGAGGAAGTTGCTTTTGTCCCTCTTCAGGAAATGTTAGATATTGAAGATCTTGATGAAGAAACTGTAATGGCCTTGAGGGAACGGGCGAAAGATGTCCTTCTAACTAAAGCTATATCGGCTGAAGAGCAATTAGGTGATTCTGAGCCTGCAGCTGATCTACTGGCAATGGAAGGTATGAATGAACAACTGGCTCATCAATTAGCATCAAGAAATATTATTACCATGGAAGATCTGGCTGAACAGTCAGTCGATGATTTGCTGGAAATACAAGCGATGGATGAAAAACAGGCTGCAGAACTGATTATGACGGCAAGAGCACCCTGGTTTGCAGAAGCTGAAGCTGCTGAAAAAGCAACTGATGAAAAAGCAACTGATGAACAACAAGCACAAACAGACACTGAAGAAAAGCAGTAACATAGGGCGAGGAGATTTATATAATGTCAGAAACAAAGGTTGCACAATTTGCCGAAACCATAGGCACGCCCGTTGAACGTCTTATTGAACAGATGCACAGTGCTGGTATAACGGTTGATGGCGCTGAGTCATTTATTAGTGATGATCAAAAACAGAAATTACTAGGATATTTGCGCGATAAGCATGGTTCAGTGAGCAAGGCTTCGCCGAACAAAATTATCTTGAAACGAAAAACAACGAGTGAATTAACTTCGGTTTCAAGCACTAGCAGAACAAGTAGTAAAGTAAAAGTAGAAGTTAGAAAAAAAAGGACTTATGTGAAAAAAAGTGCTTTGGATGAAAAAGTACCCTCAGCTGATGCCGAATTATTAGAAGCACGTCGTATTGCACAAGATGCTAAGGCTCAACAAGAAAAAGAAGCTCAGACTAAAAAAGAAGCTGACTTACAAGTACAAGAAATTGAAGAACAGGCAAAACAGGACGAAGTAAAAAAACGCGAAGCCGAGTTGGCTGAACAGGAAGCCGGGGTAAAAGCAGCACAAGATAAAATAACTGAAACACGAGAAATCGAGCATCTTGCCAGAAAACAGACAAAGCCGATTCTTAAAGAAGCACCAAGAACTGCAGATAAGTCAAAAGTCGCTGTAGATAAAATCACTACAGCTAAAAAGAGACATCCTGACAAAGCTAAATTTGTTGCACCCAAAGATGCCCCAAAGAAAGGTGCTGCTGCGAATAAACAACGCAAAGGTCGATTTGCAACTACCTCGCGTAATAAAAAGAAACGCTTCAATAAGCCTGAAATTGAGACTCAACACGCATTTGAAATGCCGACAGAAATTAAAGTGATGGATGTTGCTATTCCAGAAACCATCAAAGTCGGTGATTTGGCACAAAAAATGTCAGTCAAAGCCGGTGAAGTTATTAAAATTATGATGAATATGGGCAGCATGGTGACGATAAACCAGATGCTTGATCAGGAAACAGCCTCTATTGTAATTGAAGAAATGGGCCATAAACCTATTCTTATGAAAGAGGAAGAGATTGAAGATGAACTTATGGAAGAGCATGTAGAAGGTGAGAAAGCACCACGTGCGCCGGTTGTTACCATTATGGGTCATGTTGATCATGGTAAAACGTCTTTACTTGATTACATACGTGAATCTAAAGTGGCTGATAGTGAAGCGGGTGGCATTACTCAGCATATTGGTGCTTATCATGTAGAGACTGCGAAAGGCATGATTTCCTTTCTGGACACACCAGGACACGCGGCATTTACTTCAATGCGTTCACGTGGTGCTAATGCAACTGATATTGTTATTGTTGTTGTCGCAGCTGATGATGGTGTAATGCCGCAAACAAAAGAGGCTGTTCAGCACGCTAAGGCTGCTGATGTACCCATTATTGTTGCCGTGAATAAAATTGATAAAGAAGATTCCGATCCAGAACGTGTTAAAAATGAATTATCTGCACTTGATGTAATACCTGAAGATTGGGGCGGTGATGTCATGTTCATGCCTGTTTCTGCTAAAACTGGACAAGGTATTGACGATTTACTGGATGCTATTTCAGTGACAGCTGAAATGATGGAACTCAAGGCAGTTCCTGATGGTCCTGCCAAAGGGATTGTTATTGAATCTCGTCTTGATAAAGGGCGAGGTACTGTTGCTACTATTTTGGTTCAAAGTGGTCTGTTAAATAAAGGTGACATGATTATTGCGGGTCAGGATTATGGTCGTATCCGTGCAATGATGGATGAAGATGGCAATGTAATACAATCGGCAGGTCCTTCAATCCCTGTAGAAGTACTTGGTTTATCCGGTACTCCAACAGCAGGTTCAGAAATGCTTGTTGTTAAAAATGAACGTAAAGCCCGAGAAGTTGCCCTGTTCCGTCAGGGGAAATATCGCGATATCAAACTGGCCAGACAACAGGCTGCCAAACTGGAAAATATGTTCACCAAAATGGAAAGCGGCCATGTACAAACCTTAAATATTGTATTAAAAGCAGATGTTCAGGGTTCAGTTGAAGCCATTTCTGATGCGTTAAAGAAACTTTCCACGGATGAAATTAAAGTTAATATTGTTTCTGATGGCGTAGGTGGTATCAACGAATCTGATGCGCAGCTGGCAGTTGCATCAAATGCTGTTGTTATTGGTTTTAATGTTCGTGCCGATGCATCAGCCAAGAAAATCATTGAAAATGAAGCAGTTGATCTTCATTATTATAGTGTGATTTATGATATTCTTGATGAAATCACCACATCAATGACCGGTATGCTGGCACCGGAATTTAAAGATGTCATCATGGGATTGGCCGAGGTCAGGGATGTCTTCCGTTCACCAAAACTGGGCGCTATTGCTGGTTGTATGGTAGTCGATGGCCCCCTTAAGCGTAATAGTCCAATTCGTGTATTACGAGAAAATGTCGTTATATACGAAGGTGAACTTGAGTCTTTACGTCGTTTTAAAGATGATGTTCAGGAAGTTAAATCCGGTATGGAATGCGGTATCGGGGTGAAAAACTATAATGACGTTAAAGCGGGTGATCAAATTGAAGTCTATGAACGAGTTCAAGTAAAAAGGACACTATAAAGATGCCTGCTGATTTTAGCCGAAGTCGCAGAGTCGGTGAATTAATCCAGCGTGAACTAGCGACAATGTTAACGAGGGATGTAAAAGACCCTCGTCTGGCATTCGTTTCAATTACTGCAGTTGATGTTACTCGTGACCTGAGTTTGGCAAAAGTATTTTATACAGTTATTAATGCTGATATAGATAACAAAAATCATGGCAGTAAGAAGCAGAGTGAAGATAAAGAAAAAGTTCGTGAAGGGTTAAATAAAGCATCTGGATTTCTGCGCTATGAGTTAGGGCAGCGAATCAAACTTCGAATAGTTCCTCGTTTAGAATTTAAATACGATGAATCTGTACTTCATGGCGCTCAACTGACACAGTTGATTGATAGTGCAATTGCTGATGATGAAGATCGTTCTCATGATAAACCCGCTAAAAAAACCTAAGGTTTTGTGATAATTAGTATTCTATTGCCACTTTTAACATTCCATTCTTTATATTAATACTCAAGGTAAATAAATGGCACGGAGAAAAAAGGGCCGTCCTGTCAATGGTATTCTGGTACTTGATAAACCCACTGGAATCACATCAAATAAAGCGCTACAAAAAGTAAAACGTTTATTTAATGCTCAAAAAGCCGGTCATACTGGTAGTCTTGATCCGCTTGCCACAGGTGTTTTGCCCATATGTCTGGGTGAAGCAACCAAAGTTTCACATTATTTACTTGATGCCGATAAACGCTACCGGGCAAAATGTATTTTAGGTATTGTGACGACAACCGGGGATTCTGATGGTGATGCCATCGAACAGAAACCTGTACCTCAAATAAATAAAAGTGATTTATTGACTTTATTATCATCATTTGAAGGTCTTCAAAAGCAAACTCCTCCAATGTATTCTGCCCTTAAACATAATGGCCGTCCATTATATGAATATGCTAGAAAGGGCATAGAAATTGAACGTAAATCACGTCAAATAACCATATATAACATAACATTACTGGACTTTTCAGTAAAAAATAAATTCATAGAAATTGAAGTCCAATGTTCAAAAGGCACATATATTCGTACGTTATGCGAAGACATCGGTCATAAAATCGGGTGTGGTGCTCATATCAGTGAATTGCGGCGTATTGATTCCGGACCATTTTTATTGTCTCAATCAATTACCATGGATGAACTGTTTAAACGATTTGGTCCAGATGAATCATTAGACAATCCGTTAGAAAAGCCATTAAGTGAGCAGGCTTATGAAAAAATGGATCAATTATTACTGCCCACTGATACCGCTATTCTTCAATTTCCGGCGATTAAACTCGATGAGCAGCAATATAAAAGAATACAGCATGGAATGACTATCGATATGCAGCCTGAAATTGAATCAGATAATTATCGTTTGTATTATGATAAGGCATTGATTGGATTAGGGGTTTTAGATAAAGACAAGCAATTAAAACCGAAAAGATTACTATTTTTATAAAGATAATTATCGCCTTAATACACACAGCTTAATTCAATCAGTTATATTGCTTGTTATAAATAAATCTAGAAGGTAAAATACACGCCTTGTTTGAAACTGTAATTACTTATTTTACGATTTATGATTATAAATTCTTTTAGAGTTTCATCCTTTAGTTGAGCACATTGGTTTAAATAAATAGATGGTTTAAAGAATACACACCAGCCTGTTTTATTTTTTCTGATACTTTAATGTTTTAGGAGTAAAAAAATGATTTCTGTACAACAAAAAAGCGAAATAGTTAAAGAACACAGCCGTGGGACCGATGATACGGGTTCTCCAGAAGTTCAGGTGGCATTATTAACAGCAAAGATCACAGATCTGACTGAACATTTTAAAGTTCATATACATGATCACCATTCACGCCAGGGTCTATTAAGAATGGTAAGCAAGCGTAGAAAAATGCTTGATTATCTTAAGAAAAAAGATAGTGAGCGTTATCGTTCACTGATCACTAAATTAGGTTTACGTAAGTAAAACCAGTAAATTCCAAGCAATACACCTCACAATGTGACTGAATTTAAATTCCCGCCGGTAGAAACCGGAAACGATTTAAATTCAGGAGCTACTTCAGCCGAATGAACGGAGTATAAATAGCGTGACACCAATTACAAAAACATTTCAGTTTGGACAAGACACAGTAACTATTGAAACAGGCGAAATTGCACGCCAGGCATCAGGTGCTGTTATGGTCACCATAGGAGGAACTTCAGTTTTTGTTACTGTCGTTGCTAAAAAAGAAGGCAGGCCTGGTGCTGATTTCTTTCCTTTAACGATTGATTATCAGGAAAAAACTTATGCCGCAGGTAAAATACCAGGTGGTTTTTTCAAGCGTGAAGGGCGTCCCAGTGAAAATGAAACTTTAGTCTCACGTTTAATTGACCGTCCTCTACGGCCATTATTTCCTAAGGGGTACTACAACGAAGTTCAGGTTATATGTACTGTTGTGTCTCTTAATCCTGATATTGACCCTGACATTCCAGCCATGATAGGTGCTTCTGCTGCTATGTCACTTGCTGATGTACCGTTTAATGGCCCGATAGGCTGTTGTCGCGTTGGCTATATCGATGGTGAATATGTACTGAATCCTGGTCGTGAGCAATTAGATGAATCGGAACTTGACTTGATTGTTGCTGGTACAGATGCCGCAGTATTAATGGTTGAATCTGAAGCAGATGAATTAGCAGAAGAAGTAATGCTTGGTGCTGTGATGTTTGGTCATGATGAATATCATACTGTTATCACTGAAATTAATGCCTTCGTTGCTGAAGTTGGCAATACTCGTTCAGAGTATGCTGCAGCTGCAGTTGATGAAGACCTCATTAATACTGTCAATGATGAATGTGAAGCATCAGTTGCTGAAGCATATAAAATCAGTGACAAGCTTGATCGTCTTAACAAGCTTGATGACATTCGTTCAGCATTAATTGAAAAAATAACCAGTGCAGATGATGCTAAGTGGTCTGATAGTGATTTATCGGGTGCTTTTTATAAATTGGAGAAGAGGGTCGTACGCAGCAGTATTATTGCCGGCAATCCGCGTATCGACGGTCGTGATACTAAAACAGTACGTCCTTTACATATACGTACAGGTGTCCTGGAGCGTACTCACGGTTCAGCCTTATTTACACGCGGTGAAACTCAGGCTCTGGTTGTTACAACCCTTGGTACTGCACGTGATGCACAGATCATTGATGCCCTCGAAGGCAGTTATAAAGATTCATTTATGCTTCACTATAACTTTCCTCCCTACAGTGTTGGTGAAACGGGTCGTGTCGGCACGCCGAAACGTCGTGAAATTGGTCATGGTCGTCTGGCGAAACGCGGTGTTGCCGCAGTTCTTCCAACAGTTGATGAATTCCCATACACCATTCGTGTTGTTTCGGAAATCACAGAGTCTAATGGTTCAAGCTCAATGGCTTCAGTCTGCGGAACCAGTTTATCTTTGATGGATGCCGGTGTGCCTATTTCTTCTCCTGTTGCTGGCATTGCAATGGGTCTTATTAAAGAAGATGATGGTTTTGCGGTGCTTACAGATATCCTGGGTGATGAAGATCACTTAGGTGATATGGACTTTAAAGTTGCTGGTACAGAAAATGGTGTTAATGCTCTGCAAATGGACATTAAAATTGAAGGTATCACAAAAGAAATTATGGAAATTGCATTAGCACAGGCAAAAGATGCTCGTTTGGACATCCTGAACCAGATGAATGCCGTTATTTCCAGCGCAAATACTGAAATGTCTGACTTTGCACCTCGCATTCTGACCATTCAAATCAATCCGGATAAGATTCGTGATGTCATTGGTAAGGGTGGTTCAACAATTAAAGGCCTTAGTGAAGAAACCGGCTGTAATATTGATATCAATGATGAAGGTATTGTTAAGATTTCATCAACTGATAACAGCGCTGCACAGGAATGTAAACGTCGTATTGAGGAAATCACTCAAGACGTTGAAGTTGGAAAAATCTATAATGGTCGTGTCACCAAGATTATGGACTTCGGTGCATTTGTTACTATCATCCCAGGTAAAGATGGTCTTGTTCATATTTCACAGATTTGTGAAGAACGTGTGAATAATGTCACTGATAAATTAACTGAAGGTGAGTTTGTTGATGTTAAGGTACTTGAAATTGACAAGCAAGGACGTATTCGACTGAGTATGAAGGCTATTGCTGCTGACGCTGCAAGTGCTGAAACTACTACAGAAGAGTAATCCCAGTTCCAACTTTTACTATCAGCGTCTTTGGCGTTGATAGTAAAAGACCTTTTCTACAATTGTTCTACTCTCCACGCTTTTTATACACATATACACGTTACATTCCTTTTTAATTTTTCTTTAAAAGTTTTCTATTAAATGTTGATATTTTTCTAATATACGTCTTTACTATTACGTATATATTTTCAACCTAAGGTTATAGTTTATATTATTATGAGTGTTATTAATGGTTATAAAATTCAGGGCATTCTCGCAAAAGGAGGAATGGCAACTATCTATATTGCTGTGCAGGAATCTCTAAAACGTCAGGTTGCACTCAAAATTTTAGATCCTAAGCTTGATGCTAAGATACTTGATCTTTTTTTAGAGGAGAGTCGTATTATTGCTTCTCTTAAACATCCAAATATTATTCCGGTTTTTGATGTTGGTAGAGTTGGTATTCACTTTTATCATGCTATGGAATATTTAGAAGGTGGAGATCTTGAAGCACGATTATCTGAAGGTGTTAGCAGAAATACTGCCCTGGAAATTACTCTTGAATTAGCAGATGCGCTTTATCTGGTACACAGTAAGGGAATTATTCATGGAGACATAAAGCCCGCTAATGTTGTTTTTCGAAGTGATGATTGCCCTGTATTAACAGATTTCGGCATATCGAAACGGACGGATGTTTCTGAAACAGCGAATTCACAATCACAAGAAATTCTCGCCAGTCCCAGCTATGCAAGTCCTGAAATTATGCAAGGTCAAAAATTCAACCAGAAAGTTGATATCTATAGTCTTGGAGTCATGTTATATGAAATGCTGGTAGGGGAAAAACCTTATACTGGTTCAACACATGCTGAACTTGTTGCTAATAGTATTCAGCAACCGATTCCATTACTGCCTGTGACACTTAAACCGTTACAACCACTCATTGATCACATGCTGGCTAAAGATCAGGTTGATCGTATTGGTGATGCACGTATGATTTCAAGATATATTAAAAAATATCTGCGAGATCATCCCGATGATAAGAAAAACATACCAGAAAATAACCCGAATCTTGAAGCGGACAACAGTGGTGATGTTGTTTTAGAATATGTCTCTAATTCTAAGAACCATATCACAATCAACCCATCTAAGACTCTGATACCTCTACTTATTGTACTTTTTTCTGTTATAGTTGCAGCTTCAGTCTGGTTCTTTGTAATTTAGTCTATGGTTTATTGGTTGTGATTTTATCAATTATATAGAAACCTTTTTATTTGGAGATAATTTTAATATTTCATGAAGTCTATTGCTGGATATAATGTAATAAAACTCATTGCAAAAGGTGGTATGGCAGCTATCTATCTGGCAGAGCAGCAATCCCTGCAGCGCCAGGTTGTTCTTAAGTTTTTAAACCCGAAATTAGATGAAGCAGTAAAAAAACGATTTATTGATGAAGGTCGTATAATTGCTTCACTTAAACATCCCAATATTATCACTGTGTTTGATGTTGTCAGTTCTGGTAATCATAATTTTATTGCTATGGAGTATTTACCTGATGGCGATCTTGAATCACGACTACTCAAAAAACTTGATACTTTTTGTGTCCTTAATATTATCAGTAAAATTGCTGATGCGCTTCATGTAGTTCATAAGCAAGGTATAATACATGGCGATATTAAACCTGCAAATATCCTATTTCGTGGTACCGACTGTCCGCTTTTAACTGATTTTGGAATCTCACATAGAATCGAGCCAAAAAAAGAAGTAGACCTTGGCTCTGGTGACCTTTATGCCAGTCCTACTTATGCTTCACCTGAGCTCATTCAAGGCAAGCCCTTTGACTATCGAACGGATATTTATAGTCTGGGGATTATGCTGTATGAAATGTTATTAGGTGAAAAACCATTTACTGGTGAAACTGAAATAGAAACAATTGCTAATAGCATTCAACAGCCGGTTCCTCAACTACCAGAACCACTTAAAGAGCTGCAACCCCTATTGGAAAGCCTACTGGCAAAATCGCCAGATGATCGCTTATCTGATGCCAAACTGGTTTCACGCTTTATCATCCAGTACCTCAAGGATCATCCGGATTTAAGCAAACCATCTTCTGACACCAATTTAATTGATACTGATGTTGTCGTTGAATATATTGCAAAAAATAAAGATGTAAAATCAAAAAAAACAAAAACTAATTATATTGGTACATCAATTCTAACACTTATACTACTACTTACTATCTTGTTAAATAAAGACACTTTATGGCATGAATATCTTGCTAATCCACCGGTCACAGCACCACCATTAATTACCACTACAGTTGAGCCAAAAGAAAACAACATTGCTTTATCTGAGAGTGAGCAATTCAACGAACCTAAACTTGAATTATATGAACAGCAAAATATCCTGAATCAAAAAAACAGAGAGCTTGCTCAGGTAAAGAAAGAGTTAAAAAAGCAACGAAAACTGATTCAAAATAAACAGCTTAATAACAAAAGAAGGATTAGAAGCTTAATTAATAAAGGGCAAGCTTCTTTAAAAAAATATCATCTGACCACTCCTTTAAACGATAACGCATTATATTATTTTCAAAAAGTGCTTGAATTAGATACTACTAATAAAAAGGCTAAAAAAGGTGTTGAAGATGTTGTCTACCGATATGAATTGCTTGCTCGAGGTGAACTGGATAAATACCATTATCAAAAAGCTCAATCGTATATCAGTTCTGGCCTGAGTATTGATGCAAAAAATGAACGGCTGCTGGCATTGCAAAATGAAGCAAATTTACATAATGAACCTAAAAGGATAATTAACAAAGTAAAAGGTTTTTTTAATAATTTATAATAAAAAACGTATTTTCACATGGAAATCAAATTATAATAGTCTATTATTACAATAATCTCTTACTTGCGTGAAAGCGTTCATATTGTATACAAAATTCTTATTTGGGAGTTAAAATGAGACTGGTTTTAAGATTTGATGGTCAGGATGTTCAAGAATTTGTACTGGATAAAAAAGATATCACCATTGGTCGAGTAGCCAGGAATGATATTGCTATTGATAATTTAGCCATTAGTAGTCATCATGCTACTGTTCATGCTATGGAAGAAGGTGCTGTTTTAGAGGATATGAACAGTACTAATGGTACATTCGTAAATGATAAAAAAGTCACTCGCCATACTCTTAAAGATGGTGATATTATCGGCATTGGAAAACACCAGATTCTTTTTTTTAATAATTCAGCTTTTTCTACCGCAGGTTCAGACGATCAAAGTGAAGCAACCGTTATGATGTCGTCAGATTTCCAGCAGCAATTACAGCAAGAACTTTCCAAGAGTAAAACCGCCACGCGTACGACAACAAGAAGAGTGCATAAGAAAAAAGGTTTCTTTGCGAAAATAAAAGAAATGTTTGGCTTCTAAATAACTGTTCCTAAACAATGAGCATCAGAACCTGGCATTTATTATTGTGCTCAGTCTGCGTCAAATCGCTCAATAATAAATGCCGAGTTCTGATGCGGATCATTAAATAATAAATACTCACTATTTCCCCTCATGGGGCCTACTTTTGGTGGAACACTAATTTAGATAATATGACAAAAAAGGCCTGATCCATTTCTGGATCAGGCCTTTTTTTGTAGTACTTTTTTTGTAGTAAAAGAACAGAAGTAATAAATTACATTACGACTTCTTAGTGCTTCTAAGCAACTTAAAATTTTGCAACCATGTTATTAAGAATTTTATATTACAAAAACAATGGTCGGTAAATTTTAAATTTAGCTAAGGGCTTTTTTAAGTTTAGCTAAAGGCTTTTTTAAGTTCAGCTAAGGGCTTTAATTACTACTTGATGCTTTCGTAATAATCCATCAGGATCTGAGCAACCTCAGGGCGTGAGAATTCTTTAGGTGGTGCAATACCATTACCTAACATTTCACGAACCTTAGTACCGGAAAGCAGCACGAAATCATCTTTAGTATGATCAGGAGCTTCACACATCATAACAACTTTATCTAATTTCTTAGAATAAGCAGTATGATCAGCTTTAAATATTTCAATCTCTAATGCGTCTTCAGGTACATCATTGTCAAAAATAGTTTGTGCATCAAATGCACCATAATGATCACCAACACCAGCATGGTCACGACCAATAATGAAGTGAGTTGCCCCCATATTTTGACGGAAAACAGCATGTAATACACCTTCACGTGGACCGGCATATAACATATCAAATCCGTAACCAGTCACCATTGCACTGTTTTTAGGGAAATATAATTCAACCATTTTACGAATTGCAGCATCACGAACCGGAGCAGGAATATCACCTGGCTTTAATTTGCCTAACAGCATGTGAATAACCAGGCCATCACAATCAAGACGATCCATTGCCATGTGACAAAGTTCTTCGTGCGCAAGGTGCATAGGATTACGAGTCTGGAAAGCAACAATCTTCTTCCAGCCGCGTTCAGCGATTTCGTTACGAATTTCAACCGCTGTACGGAACGTATCAGGGAATTCACTTTGGAAATAGGAGAAATTCAGCACCTGGATAGGACCAGACAAACAAACTTTGCCCTGTGCAACAAAAGCATCAACACCAGGATGCGCTTCATCAGGGCTTGGCGCATAGACTTTTTGAGAAATCAAAGCGATTTCTTCATCAGTAAATTCTTCAACAGACTCAACGTCCATTACAGCAAGAATAGGGTTGCCATCAACATTAGGATCTTTAAGGGCAATACGATCGCCTGCTTTGATGCCGCCGGCATCCTGCAGCAGGTTAAGAACTGGAGTTGGCCAGAAAAGACCGGAAGTGGTTTTCATATCAGTAGCAACTGATAAAGTATCCGCTTTATTCATATAACCTGTCAGAGGATTAAAATAACCAGCACCCAGCATAACCGCATTTGCTGCTGTTGCAGAGCTAACCACGACAGAAGCAAGACCTTCAGCTTCTTTGTGCAACGCTTCATTTTTAGCTGAATCATAAACGAATAGCGGGTTTAGTTCATCCGACCCATGAGGTTTGATCATGTAATTTCTCCAAATATTGACATAACGCATCAGCTTATCCAATGCGAGCTAAAATTTTTTAACCGTGAAAGACTAGCTTATTGTGCACTTAAATAGCATTGATCTTTATCAAATATCTTTAAAATAAAAAAATATAAGCGCCTAGATACCACAAAAAAATAATAATCACGGTAATTTTGTGCCATGAATTCTACCAGAAAAAACCCTGTATTTGGGAAAAAATACAGGGTTTCAATGATATTTAGAGAACACTAATATTCTAATTTCTTTGCGTAATATGCAGAGCATTACCTGAAACGGCCAATGATGCCTCATGAAAAGCTTCTGAGAATGTGGGATGAGCAAACATTGTAAGTGCAATATCTTCTGAACTTGCACCAAATTCCATCGCAATAACGGCCTGGGCTATTAACTCAGAAGCATGAGAACCCAATATGTGAACACCTAAAATTTTATCAGTTTTTGAATCTGAAACTATTTTAACAAACCCTTTTGTCTCATTGACTGCTTGAGCACGACCACTGGCTGAAAAAGGAAATGTGCCGACATTATATTCAATGCCTGAAGCTTTTAAAGTTTGTTCTGATTTGCCAACCCATGCTAATTCAGGGTGAGTGTAGATAACCGATGGAATTAACTCATAATTAACAGATCTATAATTTCCTGCAATGTGTTCTGCAACCATTAGACCTTCTTCTGAGCCTTTATGTGCCAGCATAGGACCTCTAACCGTATCACCAATTGCATAAATCCCGGGCAGCGAGGTTTCACACTTGTCATTGACATGGATTAAGCCGCCTTCATCCATAACTAAATCAGTTTCATCATTAAAAAGCCCTTCGCTGTTGGGATGCCGACCAACAGCAATAATTAATTTATCGAATACTTCGTGATGTTCTCCATCAGAGTCCGTAAATTTAACGTGCACGGCATTGTTTTTTGCTTTTGCTTTGAGTAAACGGGCATTAAGTTTGATATCCAATCCTTGATTTATAAATAACTTAAAGCTCTCTTTAGCAATAAATTCATCAGCAAAAGGAAGAAATGTATCTTGTGCTTCAAAAATTTTGACCTCGGCGCCTAGACGCTTCCAGACACTACCCAATTCAAGTCCTATGACACCTGAGCCGATAATGCCGAGCTTTTTGGGGACTTTGTCAAATGCCAGTGCCCCCGTAGAATCAACAATGCATTCATCATCAATGGGCGCTATGGACAAGTTAACAGGGGATGAACCTGTGGCAATAATAATGTTATTAGTATTTAACTGCTGTATATCTTTATTATGAAGTTGGATTACAACAACTTTTTTAAATTCGTCATGGTTTTTTTTATGACCTGGGGATTCACTTTTTGAATTTTCAATAGTGGCATTACCTTGAATCCAATCAATTTTATTTGATTTGAACAGTGATTCAATACCCAGGGTTAAGGTATTAACCACATTGTCTTTTCTTTCCATCATCTGTTTTAAATTAAGTGATACTGAATCAGTGAGAATACCGTGCTGTGCCAGTGAACTTTCACTTTGTTTATAAAGCTCAGATGATTCAAGCAGTGCCTTAGAAGGAATACAGCCAGCATTGAGACAAGTACCGCCGAGTTTTGGATTATTATTTTCATCAAGCCAATTATCGATACAGGCAGTTTTTAATCCTAATTGTGCACAACGAATTGCAGCGACATAACCTGCAGGTCCTGCACCAATAACCACAACGTCATAATTTTTTTTCATTTTGTTTGCCTGTATTTTTAAAGAGGCTTATTTGTTTTCAACACTTTTCTTTTCAATACTAATTGCTGATAATTTAACAGTTAATGCTTATGCTGCTATATCTCTAGTAATAAGCGGGAAGGATCTTCAATAAAATTCTTGATGGTCACTAAAAACTGTACTGCTTCACGACCATCAATTATTCTATGATCATAAGAAAGCGCAAGATACATAACGGGTCTAATGACAATTTCGCCATTCTCAACCACGGGTCGTTCCTGAATTTTATGCATACCTAAAATAGCACTTTGTGGTGGATTGAGTATTGGTGTCGATAAGAGTGAACCAAATACACCGCCATTAGTGATTGAGAATGATCCACCAGTTATTTCATCAAGACTCAGCTGGTTATCTCTGGCTTTTATTGCCAGGGTTTTAATTGCCTGTTCAATACCGGCCATTGATAAGAACTCAGCATTTTTTAATACAGGTACCACCAGTCCTCTTGGAGAAGAAACTGCAACGCCAATATCAAAATAGCTATGATAGACAATATCATTGCCATCTATAGACGCATTCACTTCAGGAAATTGCTTGAGGGCTTCTACGGTGGCTTTAACAAAAAAAGACATAAAACCTAATTTAATATCATGTGTTTTCTCAAAAAGATCTTTATAACGTTTACGCAAATCCATAACAGGCTGCATATTCACTTCATTGAAGGTTGTTAATATGGCTGCATTTTGTTGGGCATCTAACAATCTCTGAGCAATTCTGGCCCGTAATCTTGTCATTGGCACACGTCGGTCTTCACGGAAGTCGTTTGCAGGAAGAGGGGATGACGATGAAATGTCTGAGTTAATTATACTCGTTTCAGGTTTAGACGTTATTACCTTCTTTGAACCTGATTCAACTAATTTCAACACATCTTCTTTTAAGACTCGTCCATCTTTTCCTGAGCCGACTACCTGAGAAGCACTGACATTATTTTCCATCATCATTTTCTTTGCGGCAGGTGAAATAACCGGGTGATCATTTACCTGCCCATCTACCGGAGTGGATTCTGATTCATTGCTTTGCTGTACCTGTATGGCGGTGTCCGCACTGCTTTCATCTGACTCAATAATAACCCCTAATAGTTGTTGCCCAATAACAGTTGAACCATCAGGCTCGATTATCTCTTTTAAAACACCTGAAACGGGTGATGGCACTTCCAAAACAACCTTATCTGTTTCAATATCTACAATGGGATCATCACGTTCAATAAAGTCACCAGCCTGTTTATACCAGCTGATAACTACTGCATCAGAAACAGATTCCGGAAGAACCGGCACTTTTATTTCATGTGACTGACTGGCATTGCTCATAATGATATATTCTCCTTATGCGGGTTCTTCATTGTCGATCCCTAATGCTTGATTCACTAATTTTTTTTGTTGTGCAACATGAATTCGTGCAATACCTACTGCGGGTGCTGCTGAAGCCTCTCTACCGGCATAAATTAATGGCTGAAAATTATTTAACTGTTTGTTTTTCGATGACTTAATTTTAGATGCATGGTCCTGGAATAATGCCTCAAGATGATGTCGTATGCTATACCATGCCCCCTGATTTCCAGGCTCTTCCTGACACCAGACAACTTTAACCGCACTTGTATACTGGTTAATTATTTCCTGGAGTTCTTTTTCAGGAAAAGGGTAGAGTTGTTCAACGCGTATAATGGCAATATGGTTTAATTGATTTTGTTGTTTTGAGTCATGTAAGTCATAATAAACTTTACCGCTGCATAAAACGATGCGAGTAATGCTCTTTAAAGGTAAAGATGAATTAGAATTAGATGACTGTAGTGATAGAATATCCACATCATCAATCACGCGTTGAAATGTGCCTGTTGAAATTTCTTCAAGTGTGCTTACAGCGGATTTATGACGCAATAAACTTTTAGGACTCATACAAATGAGCGGCTTTCGTGTTTTTTGCAACATCTGCCGTCTGAGCATGTGAAATACCTGAGCAGGTGTTGTCGGCACACAAACCTGCATATTGTTTTGCGCACATAATTGTAAAAAGCGCTCCAGTCTTGCAGAAGAATGTTCAGCTCCCTGGCCTTCATAACCGTGTGGTAATAACATAACAAGCCCGCAAAGACGTTGCCACTTTTGTTCTCCTGCACTTATAAACTGGTCAATAACGACCTGTGCATTGTTAGCAAAATCACCAAATTGAGCTTCCCATATGACCAGTGTTTCAGGATCTGTAGAGGCATAACCATATTCAAAAGCCAAAACGGCTTCTTCAGAAAGTAATGAATCAATGACCAGGAAACTACCTAGCTTATCACTGAGATCATCCTGCATATTTCTCAGCGGCACATATGCTTCTTTTTTTAACTGATTATGCCAGACAACGTGGCGATGAAAAAAAGTACCCCTGCCGCTGTCCTGACCCGATAAACGAATATTATAGCCGTCATTAATCAGCGCGGCATAGGCTAATGTTTCTGCATAGCCCCAGTCTAAAGGCAGTGCTCCCGCTGTCATTTTATGACGATCACAAACGATTTTTTCTACCCGTGCATGACGTTCAAATCCTTCGGGCAATTGCTCCAGTTGATCCATTAAAAATTTAATTTTAGGCAAATTTATTGCGGTTTTGACAGGCTGGTTTAAATCATTACCTATATATTTTTTCCAGTGAAAAGCAATGGAATCATCAATCACTATATTAATATTTGGTGCCACACATTGACCCGCTTCTATGTTGCTTCGATATTCTGTTCTGAGGTGTTCAGATTCCTCCAGGGTATAAATTTCAGCATCACTTATTTGTTGAATATATATTTCTCTTGTTGTGGGCAACGCTTTGATAATTTTGTACATCATAGGTTGGGTGGCAGAAGGTTCATCAGCTTCATTATGACCATGACGACGATAACAAACCATGTCAATTACCACATCTTTCTTAAATTTCATGCGATAATCTAATGCCAGTTTAGCAATAAAAACAACGGCCTCAGGATCATCGCCATTGACATGAAAAATGGGTGCATTAATCATTTTTGACACTTCTGTGCAATATTGGGTTGAGCGAACATCCCTGACATTACTGGTGGTAAATCCAATCTGATTATTAATAACAATATGAATGGTGCCTTTAGTCGAAAAACCTCTGGATTGTGACATTTGAAAAGTTTCCATGACAACACCCTGGCCTGAAAAAGCCGCATCACCATGGACTTGAATGGGAATAATCTGATCACCTGTCTGATCAAAGCGACGTACCTGGCGGGCGCGTACCGAACCTTCAACCACGGGAGAGACTATTTCAAGGTGTGACGGATTAAATGCAAGTGTTAAATGCATCGAAGATTGAGGGGTTAAAATATTAGATGAAAACCCCATGTGATATTTCACATCCCCCGTATACTCGCCATTTTCTTTTTTACCTTCAAATTCATCAAACAGTTCGCCTGGTGTTTTGCCAAGAATATTAACCAGTACGTTCAAACGTCCACGGTGCGCCATACCAATCACTGTTTCTTTAATACCATATAATGCTGATGACTGAACGAGTTCATCAAGCAAGGGGATAAGGGACTCAGCGCCTTCAAGTGAAAAGCGTTTCTGACCTACGTAACGAGTATGCAGGTATCTTTCCAGGCCTTCAGCGGCAGTTAAGCGGCGTAAAATACGCTGACGGGCTTTATAATGAAGTGTTGGAATACTGATGACACTCTCAAGTTTATTCTGTACCCAGCGTTTTTCGGTGGTTTCATTCATGTGCATGTACTCAGCACCGATGCTATGGCAATATGTTTGTTGTAAAATACGTAATATTTTCTTCAGACTGGCCCGGTCATCTGTATTTAAAGAACCCGTATCAAATTCTAATTTAAGATCAGCTTCAGATAATTGATGGTATTGAAGCGTAAGTTCGGGAATATTTGTAGTATTTTCAGTGTACAAAGGGTTCAGGTTAGCTTTGAAATGACCTAATATTCTATATGAATTAATAAGCTGCAGCACTCGAACCTGCTTGCGTTCGTAACCTATGTCAATATGTTGTGATTTATTTTTCTCTGAAGTGCTTAGGTCTTGCTGAGGACATTTTTTTTGTTTTAATGCCAATTGCTTAAAGTGTCGGCGAATATCTGCATGAGACACCTCTTTTTGAGTGTCCTGTAGTTCGTTTAAAGCATCAAATTGTTGCCGCCATTGAGGTTTAATTGCCTCAGGATTTTCAAGATATGTCTCATACATCGATTCAAGCCAGGAAGCATTGGCAACATCCAGCCAGGCGCTTTCTTGTGTGCTTTTCATATCATCAGGCATATATGAACTCTTGGTAATTATTTCTGTAATATTTTAAATAATAGTCACTATTTGAAACTTTTCACAAAAATGACCAAAAAAAACAAGCTTTCTGCTATTTTTTTCTTGTATCCTGCTAAAAGTGATACCATATCTAGTTTGGCCCTGCCTTAAAAACATTATAAATAAAATAATTTGGAGTTCTGTCTGGAATGACTGTTGCAGCTGATACGAATACTATAGATAACACTACAAACCACACAACTAATTCACTTTTATCTGAAGCAGCAATGTGTCATGAATCATTTGAATGGATCCGCAGTGAAAAAATTGAATCACTGGATATCATTGTTAACCAGTTCCAGCATAAAAAAACCGGGGCTCTGCATTACCATATTGCCGCAGATAATGATGAAAATGTTTTTCTGGTCGCTTTACGTACAATTCCTACTGACTCAACGGGTGTAGCACATATACTTGAACACACTGCTTTGTGCGGCAGCAAGAAGTATCCTGTTAGAGACCCATTTTTCATGATGGTTCGGCGTTCTTTAAATACTTTCATGAATGCTTTTACCAGTAGTGACTGGACAGCTTACCCCTTTGCGAGTCAAAACAGGAAAGATTTCAATAATCTGCTTGATGTTTATCTTGATGCCGTTTTCTTCTCTACATTAGATGAACTGGATTTTGCTCAGGAAGGGCATCGTCTTGAATTTGAACAACCAGAAGATGCTAATTCTGAGCTGCAATTCAAAGGCGTTGTTTTTAATGAAATGAAAGGTGCCATGTCCTCAACGGTGAGTTCATTATGGCAAACGGTCAGTAAATACCTCTTTCCTACAACTACATATCACTTTAACAGTGGCGGGGAACCTACTGATATCCCTGATTTAAGCTATGAACAATTGAAAGATTTTTATAAA
This sequence comes from Gammaproteobacteria bacterium, assembly GCA_028571885.1. Classification (GTDB taxonomy): domain Bacteria; phylum Pseudomonadota; class Gammaproteobacteria; order GRL18; family GRL18; genus GRL18. The sequence continues at coordinate 36,921 of JAPVVU010000001.1, forward strand.
ATTCATTATCACCCGAGTAATGCTGTTTTTATGACTTTTGGAGATATTCCCGCCCATATTCATCAGGAAAAATTTGAAAAGCAGGTTTTGTCACATTTTCAGCGCCTTGATCGGACTATTCAAGTTAATAATGAAAAACGTTATTTTTCACAACTTAACATTGAGGAAAGTTACCCGCTTGATGCAGAAGAAGATCAGAACAACAAAACGCATCTGGTTATGGGCTGGCTTTTGGGACAGAGTATCAATCTGGAAGAACAGCTGGAAGCACAATTTTTATCCAGTTTACTCTTAGAAAATTCCGCTTCGCCACTCATGCTGGCACTGGAAACAACAGATCTGGGTAATTCACCATCACCCTTATGCGGACTTGAAGATTCTAATAAAGAAATGAGCTTCATTTGCGGCCTGGAAGGCTCAACACCTGAAAATGCACAGGCGCTCGAGGCGTTGGTTTTAAGTGTTCTACAGGATGTTGCTGAAAATGGCATTGAAAAAGAGCATATTGATGCTGTTTTACATCAATTAGAATTAAGTCAGCGAGAGATTGGCGGCGATCACTACCCATTTGGTCTGCAATTAATTTTATCTGGCTTATCGACAGCCATTCATCGTGGTGATGTCATCAAGCACATGAATCTTGACCCTGCATTGCAAACATTGCGTGATAAAGCAAAGAACCCTGAATATGTTAAAAATCTTGTCACTACACAATTGCTTAACAATCCTCACCGGATAAGAGTCACATTTAAACCTGATGACAAGTTAGAGCAACGACGTAATGAAGCAGAAAAGGCTCACTTAGCCAGTATCAAAGCCGCTATGACTCAAAATGAGCAGGAAAATCTGATTAATTTTGCTGCAAAGCTGGCTGAAAGACAAAACCAGATTGAAACGGGCATTGATGAAATCCTGCCCAAGGTAACCATTGAAGATGTACCTGAAACAATAAAAATACCTCAAAATCATGAACAAATTTATAAGGAAGAGCAATCTGAATTAAAAATTTCACATTTTAATCAGGGTACCAATGGGCTTGTCTACCAGCAGTTAATCCTTGATATGCCTGAATTAACAGAAGAAGAACGACAGTATCTGCCTTTATTTAATTATTGTTTTGGTGAGTTAGGCTGTGGTGAAAGCGATTATTTGCAGATGCAAATCCGCCAGTCTCAAATTTCAGGGGGTATTCATGCCAGTAGTAGTCTGCGTGGTAAAATAGATGATGAGCAACAGGTTCAGGGTTTTTATACCGTGTCAGGTAAATCCTTATTGAGAAATCATCATGCCATGACGCAGCTGCTTAAACAATCATTTCAGGAAATGCGTTTTGATGAAACGGATCGCATTAAAGAACTTATTTCTCAATTGAGAACGCGAAAAGAAAACAGCATTACAGGAAGTGGTCATTCCCTGGCAATGCAGGCTGCCTCAAGTGGTATGAGTCCGGTAGCGCACCTGAATCACAAAAATAGCGGACTCGCCAGTATAGCCTTTATTAAGGATTTGGACTCTGGCTTACAAGATGGCTTACAAGATGAGTCGCAAGATGACTTACACAAAGACGATGCAATTTCTAAATTGACACAAATACTAACGAATATACACGATAAATTGAAACAAGCGCCTGCTCAGTTCTTATTGGTCTGCGAAGAAGAGGCTTATCAGTCATGTTGTGATGATATTCTACAGAACTGGGATACTGTCAGCCTGAACAAAAAGGATGCTGATGCCTCTGATGTATTAAACTTAGCCCATATTAAAGAACATGTTAAACAGGCCTGGTTAACGAGCACTCAGGTTAACTTTTGTGCAAAAACTTATGCCACTGTGCCTGTTGGTCATCCTGATGCCGCCCCATTAACCATCCTTGGCGGCTTTTTAAGAAATGGATTTTTACACCGTTGCATCCGAGAGCAGGGCGGTGCCTATGGTGGTGGTGCCTCTCAGGATTCTGCTAATGCCTGTTTCAAGTTTTTTTCTTATCGTGATCCCAGATTATCAGATACATTCAATGATTTTGAACAATCAATTCAGTGGTTACTTGAGACACCACATGAATACCAGGCATTAGAAGAAGCAATTTTAGGCGTGATCAGTAGTCTTGATAAGCCGGCTTCCCCGGCGGGTGATGCCAAACAGGCTTTTCACAATAATTTGTTTGGCCGTAGTGCAGACCAAAGACAGAAATTCAGACAGGAAATACTTGCAGTGACTGTTGATGATCTTATTCGAGTTGCAAAATGTTATTTAACTGTCCAGGAAAATAGTATGGCGGTCATCAGTAATCATGAACACGAGAAAGAATGTGCTGCACTGGGATTAGACATTATCAATCTTACTTAAATTAGTCGTAACTACTTACCATGATAAATACAAAGGGCTGTGGTTGCTTGTTTTTAAGGCTTTGTACTGTTTGAGCGCAGCGAGTTTTCAAAGTCTTAAAAACGAGTGACCATAGACCTGCAATGGTTATGATTTGTAAATACGCTGAATAGTTACAATTAATCTTACTTATAAACAACTTAGTTAACTGGGACTAATACTGTTAATGACACAAACATTTAAAGAAGCCTTTTATTTTTTTCGAATAAATCTTTTAAAATTATTAGCTTATACATTTTCTATCGGTATTTTGGTAATTTTATTAGCACAAATACTCGTGCCGTTTTTTTTTGGCGGTATGGCCGCTGAAGAAATAAGTCCGGAAACTATCAGGCCTTTTGCGCAAATAATGAATTTACTCATACAACCTATTTATACTGGCGGACTGATTGCATTAATTTTTAGCCTGGCAACAGAACAGGGGAGAGGTATTCTTAATTGTTTACTGGCAGGTATCAAGCGCTGGCCATACATGCTGTTGGCTAATGTTATCACTACATTTTTGATTTTTTGTGGTTTTGTTTTGTTTGTTTTGCCTGGAATCTGGTTATTTACCCGATTATTTTTAGTGCCCTATCTGGTTATGTTAAAAAATCAAACACCTTTTGAAGCCATAGCAAATAGTTATCGTTATACTAAAGGGTATAGCATGACAATTTTGATTGATATTGTCTTATTAATTATTATTTCTTTTGTTTTTCTGCTCATTTTAAGTTTTTTACAGCTGGCACATCCTATCCTGTTACTTTTATTCTTACTGCTGTTTCAAAGCATGGCTTATGTTATTTATTATCGCCATTATGAAATTTTGTTAGCAACGCAGTTAAAAATAATAGAAAATGAGGAAGTCTAGTATATAAATTATGTGGACATATCATATATTTAAGCTATATTTACAAAAAGCCGTTTACTAAAAATAAGTAATAAAAAAGTTATAAATTCAAAAATATATGTCCCAAACAGCTGATAATTCTATCTCAAGCGATAGTTATTTCAAAAAAATTAAAAAACAATTTCCTGATCTTGTTGGTTGTTATCAGCCTAATATTTTCCCTTTAGGTTACTTTGTTAGACGAAGTGAACCTCGATTACTCTATGTTATGCCTCTGACGATGTTTTATGGTGGTGTAAAATACCCGGTCAAAAGTAAAAATTTATCCACGAATGGTTTACAAATTTTTATGCCCAGAACCTTTGTTCAGGAAGGCAAAACTGTACAAATTACTTTTGATAAATTTATTGAGAATCAAAATTCAATACTTGGCGGTATGGATGAATTTACACCTTATAAGAACATTGAATATTTAATCAAAGAGGTTAAACATGCAGGTGACAAAACATACCTTAGCTTAATTCAGGTCAGCTTACCTGCAGCCACAAGGGACTTTTTTAACCGTTTTATCGCAGGCAATCGTTTACGTTATAAAATTGATGCCTCAGATCGTATTTGTGCCTCCAAAGCTCAGTATTATGAAAACCTTTATTCACTTAATATGCAGCATGTGCCTATGTTTATACATTGGACCCATGACTTAGGGTTTTATATTGATACAGTAATAAAAACAAATCGAAATAAAGATTTTTTTAATTACATCAGTGATAGCAGCCATGATGAAAGATTAAAAGCCGGACCTCAATTTAATACTTTTTGCATACCACAACGAATTGAAAAGTTTGCAGAAATGGCACGTAATAATGAGTCTTCCATTTTATTTACTTATTGGGAGCATAATGAATTTCATTCAGTCTTTGATTTTGAGCTGGAAAACCGCAATGAAATGTCACAGATTGCCGTCAAAGTAAAAACATGTAAAGGTCGAATTTATAAAGCATTAACCAACCTTAATAAAAAACCAGCAGCAGAAAAAATTACTGCTATGTTGAGTAAAATACAAAGAATTGATGCAATGGCATCAAAAGTGATAGATAAACGTGCATCTGAGTCAATTGCTCAGGTTATTTTTATAGACATCACTAAAATATTTTGCAGGCAGAATATTTTTTTAACACCATTGGAATTTATTTCTGGAGAAGCACTTAGTTTATCTGTGATCTGCAATAATAAAAAAATAAGAATGGCTGATGGCCAGGTTATTGAAACATTTGATGAAACATCATTTCGTCACCCGGATATTGTTAGTTTTAATGTTGATCACCATCGATATGATCCACGATACCAATATGAAATGGACGTTTCTGTTAAATTCAATAACCAGATTTATGCTGCAAAAACAATTGATTTTTCACGTTCTGGTCTGGGATTGGTGATTCGTCAGGAGGTTGATATCACAAAAGACGCCTTGATAGAAATTACCTTCTCCAGCTTGATGATAAAAGGCATATCAACACAACTCAAAGATCTTACTCACCGTGTTATGATTGCCAGAAGAAGAAATGATGGTCTTTTTCTTGGCGTTATTCGAAATACCAATGATTGCCACCGAACCATTAATCAATTTTTTTCAAATCTGGTTAAACGCAATAGAAGCAAATTAGAATTATGTGTTAAAGATAAAATCGATACGGTTAATACCACATTTTACGAAGCATTTGTTACAGAAAATATGCAAACTATTCCTATTGTTATTACCAGAGATAGAAATGATCAACACTACATTCGTGAGGTTGGCTTAACCGAAACACCCTGTGGGCTGGCTGAAAAGCTTTATGTAGAAGGCCATGGCTATGATTTTCGTTTTCTGACCACTGAATTGCGACTCAATGAATTCCATCAACGAGCAAATAAAGCGTCGGAAAAAAATTCTCAGAGTTTTATGCTGTTTTTGTTCATAGATGAAAATGAGCTTGGCCATAAAAGTATTTTTTCTATCACTGATTTTGAGCTTATTAACAACGATCAGCTTGATCTGTTAATTGACTTTATTTTAAAAAATAATGGTGTGTGTATTAATATTAAGTTTATGAACAACTTAGTAGTTGATAAACTCTATCGGAATATGACATTAGATAAAGTTGAAAAATTAAATAAGGCTTCAGCAAAATTATTAGCTCAGGAATACAAAGAAATCATTGGTTTTGCAGAGATGATTGATTTGACCGATGAATATCGTAAATTATATAATTAAGCAAATCTCTAACCCCAGCAACTAGTATCATTTCAAGAATAGAATCAAATGCCCAAATTGGAACATAAAATATTTACAAAAATTGAAATTTTTAATAATAATGCCGAGCAATTTATTAAAAATGAACGATTTTCTGATGCTATAAAAGAATACCAAAAGGGCTGGAATACTCTTCCCGAACCTAAACAATTATGGGATGCAGCCTTATGGCTCAAAGTAGGGCAGGCTGAATGTCTTCTTGCCTTAGATGATTTCAAACAGGGCAAACAAAAATTGCTTGAGGCGATGCTTTGTAGTGGTGCTGTTAGTAACCCTCTTGTTCATTTATTATTAGGTATTTGTTGTTTTGAATTAGATGAGAAAAAAACCGCCCGCGAAGAGTTACAAATTGCCTACGATCTTGAAGGCGCAGGTATTTTTCAACAGGGTGATGAAAAATATCAGCAGTTCCTTATGCAACAATCAAATTGAGGTTCTAATGACTTTTTCCGGTTTTAGCAAAATCAATAATAGCTTTAAGATGAAAATCATAAATCAATCCTGGTTGTTTCTTCTGGTTTTATTTTCGATGACTATCAGCGGTTGTTTTGCAGATAAAGCAAGCAAAACCATTGAACATACCGAAAATGCACTCAGTATTACTTTATCTCATGATGGCCAATATGTATTAATTGCCCGCTCTCAAGGTTTTGTTGAATTACTTAAAACAACAAACAATGAAGTGGTCGCACAGTGGCAGCATGACCAGTCACCCGAAGCCGGTGTGATAGCATCCGATTTTTCTGCCCATAACGAATTTGTGGTCACTGCTGAACAAGGAACACTCGCTTTATTTAGTTTAAAAGAGAATAAAGTACTTTACTTCTGGTCTATGGATGACATCAGAGACATAAAATTATCCAGTGATGGTGAGTATGCCCTGGTTTCCAGTCGTGACAAAAGTGGTGAGTACCCATTGTATCGAATTGTTTACTTTCACCTGCGCACAGGCGGAATAAAATTCGGCTTTTATCATGATGATATTATCACCAGTGTTGCCTTATCGGCTGATGGCCGCTATGCATTGTCAGGTTCTGATGATACTAAGGCGCGCTTATGGGATCTGAAAACTGGCGAGTTAAAGCACACCTGGTCACATGTTTCTAAAGTGTCGAAGGTACAACTTTCTCCTGATGGCCAATATGCCATGACTAATGCCGCTTCTGATGGTATTTTTATCTGGAATACAGAAGATGGTCAGTTAGTACGTCGACTCAACAAAATCAGGGCAACTGTAGCATCGGCTGTATTTTCACCTGATAGTAAAAATATTGCCACTGGATATAGCCGTGAAGAAATTATTCTATGGAATGTAAAAACGGGCGAGAAGCTGATGACCTGGAGACCAAAACGTCGTTATATCTGGCAGGCTTCATTAGCCAATGTAACAACTATGGCTTTTCAGGAGATGGCCTTTAAAGATATGACCTTTCAAGATACAACATCACCATCTAAAAATATGCTCATTAGTGAAACCTCCCGAGGAATCCTACAATTTTGGAAACTCCCGGATAATTAATATTATAATGGATGATCTGACTTTTAAAACTGATTATTCATACACGCAAACCCTCAAAAAGGGACAATGGGCCTGGGAATTTTTACGCCGTAATGCTGCATACCAAAATGACTATCAATGGTTCATTGCTCAATGGAAGGCACTTGAAAATGATTATGGTTGTTCAACTGATAAGGATTATCAGGCATGGAAACAAGATCCCCGTTCATACAAAATAATTGATATTTCCTCCGATCAAGACGGTAATTGTGCTATTTCAGATGATAAATTACTTATTGAGTGCTGGATGGGCAATAAATGGGGATTTTATCAATTTCCCCAATCGCCTCAACTTAATGCATTAGAAGTTGACATAAATTGGCGTCCTCTGCCTCCTGAGTATAAGGCACCTGATAACCCATCTGAAGTGAATAAAAATCAGCTTATTCAAACCATGGATTTTGATCTGAGCAAGTCACTAAAAGAACAACTTGAGCAGGTGAAACGTAAAATAATTATCGCTCAACGTCGTTTAAGAAAGCAGGGAAGTCTTACTCCATTTACGATTATGGGAAAAAGGGAACTATGGATATGTTGCCTTAGCTGGCTGGATTCTCAGGACAAAGTGGGCAATGAATGCCAACATTCTTTTGATAAGATGCAAATAAAGATAGAAGCAGAGTA
>JAPVVU010000002.1 GCA_028571885.1 Gammaproteobacteria bacterium
AGGTTGCCGGAAACAACAACTGATCCTGCTGGAATACGGCCATAAGTGACTTCATCTGTCATACGATTGTAAATGCGGGTACTCTGACCAATATAAACGCCCATAGAGATAACAGAACCCTCTTCAACGATAACTCCTTCAACCACTTCAGAACGTGCTCCGATAAAGCAGTTGTCTTCAATAATTGTCGGTCCGGCCTGTAGAGGCTCAAGTACGCCGCCAATACCAACACCACCGGAAAGGTGGACATTTTTACCAATTTGAGCACAGGAACCAACAGTCGCCCAGGTATCAACCATAGTACCGCTATCGACATAGGCGCCTATGTTACAGTAAGAAGGCATTAATACCACGCCAGGTGCTATATAAACACCTTTTCTGACAGTGGCAGGAGGCACAACACGAATGCCTGCTTCACGAAAGTCACGTGAATTATAATCCTGAAATTTCGACTCAACTTTATCAAAATAATTAGTCGAACCACTTTTCATTAAATGATTGTCTTCGATTCGAAAAGAAAGCAGCACAGCTTTCTTTAGCCACTGATTAACAACCCAGTCGCCATCAATTTTTTCAGCCACTCTAAGGCGTCCGCTATCCAGCATCTGAATGGCTTCAACAACCGCTTCTTTGACATGGGTATCAACTGATGCAGGGGTGATTTCTGCCCGATTTTCAAAGGCTTGTTCAATAATTTCTTGCATATCGCTCATTAATTATTCCTTATAACGCTTTAGGTAAGTACGAATACGTTTTGCAGCTTCAATACAATCTTCAAGCGGTGCAACCAACGCAATTCTTGCATAGCCAAGACCGGGATTGGCCTGACCAGTTTTTCGTGACAGATAACTGCCGGGTAATACGGTAATATTCTGATCTTCAAACAGCTTGGCCGCAAATTTCTCATCATCACCACAAGGGACTTTAAGCCAGATGTAAAATGAAGCCGGCGGCGCTTTGATATCAAGCACAGGACTTAAAATATCAATAAAGGCTTTATATTTTTCTCGATAGGCAACTCGACTTTCTTTGACATGCTGCTCATCTTTCCAACAGGCAATACTGGCATGCTGAGTGGTTATCGGCATTGCTGAACCATGGTAAGTTCGGTATAAAAGGAACTTTTGGATAATATCGGCATCACCGGCAATAAAACCTGAACGGAGTCCGGGGACATTCGAGCGTTTGGATAAGCTATTAAAAACGACCAGGTTTTTAAAGTCCGTTAAGCCCATATCATTAGCAGCTTCAAGTAAGCCTGGTGGTGGTCTGTGTTCTTCCTGATAAATCTCTGAATAACATTCATCTGAGGCAATAATAAATTTATACTGATGCGCTATTTTAATTAATTTTTGTAGTAATGATTTATCCATCACTTCCCCCGAAGGGTTACCAGGAGAACATATATACAAAAGCTGACAATGTTTCCAGATGTTTTTGGGAATATTATCAAAATCAGGAAGATAGTAAGTTCTTTCGCATGCATTGACGAAATAGGGCGTTGCCCCGGCAAGAATAGCCGCGCCTTCATATATCTGGTAAAAAGGATTAGGCATGACCACAAGCGGATCTTTTTCTTTTTTGTTAATAACTGACTGCGCAAAGGAAAAAAGAGCTTCACGTGTACCATTGACAGGTAAAACCTGTGTTTCCGGGTCAAGCTGGTTCTCACTGAGATTGTAACGCTTTTCAATCCACTGGGAAATTGTCTTACGTATCTCAGGCAGGCCTTTTGTAGAGGGGTATTTTGACAGACCATCCAGGTTAGCTTTAATGGCATTAAGGACAAAATTTGGAGGCTCATGTTTTGGCTCACCAATGGATAAAGCGATATGTTTCAATTGACCATTTGGATTGATATCTTTTTTTAATGCGGCTAATCTTTCAAACGGATAGGGCTTTAACAGGTCTAATACTGGATTCATTCTATAGCTCTCAACTCTGGCCTCAACTCTGGCCTCAATTAGGGCCTCAATTAAGGCTCTTAATATTCAGATCCGGCTATTATAAAAGAATTATTACCTCGGCATCAAATAATCTTTGCTATTTTTATTTATGCTAATACAATAAAACTTTTATCTTAATATAAGAAAACAATGGAAAATCATTCAGTTTTTATCGGTCTTCACCATGGCAGCCTGATTGTTAAAGACTTGCTCAAGTCACTTAATTTTTATTGTCATATTATTGGTTTGCAGCAAAATACGCAGCGCCCTGAAATGAGCTTTGATGGTGCATGGCTGGATGTGGGCGAGCAACAAATTCATTTGTTAAAGTTGCCCGAAACTGAACGAAGTATAAACCCGCCCGATCATGCAGGGCGTGATCGCCATTTGGCCATTCATGTCACGCAAATTGACACGATTAAATTTAATTTAGAGGCCAGTCAGATACCCTTTACTATGAGTAAATCGGGACGGCAGGCTCTATTTTGTCGTGATCCGGATGGTAATGGCCTGGAGTTTATTAAAATACTACAGTAAAAATAAGCTTTTTTTTCTGTATCTTTTAAAAAGAAATTTGTTTGCGGTTAAGCATCACTCTATCTCATCCACACGACGTATAATTGCCCTGCGAATATTTTCCTGTTGTTTGATATCGGTAATGATTTGTTCATTTTTATCGCGAATGACAAACACATCTTCCACTTTTTCACCAAACGTTGAAATTTTAGCATTGTCTAAAGAGACATCGCATTCAATCAATGCCTGACCAACATGAGACAATAGAGCAGGACGGTTTGACGCTGTTATGGTCATCAGAGTCTGATTGTTCTCCAGATCTTCATCAAATTGTACTTTTGTCTTAAGAGAAAACTGTTTTTGACTGCGGCTCAGTCTTTGTGAAATGACGGGTAAAATAAACTTATCCTGAGAAAGTTGATCTTGAGAAAGTTTATCTTCAAGTGACTGACGAATTCTTTCAATGCGCTCCTTATCAGTCACTGCAGAACCATCTTCTTCAAGAATAAAATAAGTATGATAAGTATAATCATTAGAAGAGGAAACTGTTTTTGCCTCGGTGACATCCAGCAGCAGCTGTGACAGAGTTGAAGTGACTAATGCAAAAACATAATCTTCTTTTCGGGTATAAATAAAAATTTCTGTACCACCGCGTTCATCATGGGTTCTAATAAGAACCAGTGTATTTTTAGGAACGCCGCCAGAATTGTTGAGAATAGCTTCTGTTTGCCAGACGATTTCATCGGGCTGAAATTTAATAAAATATTCGTCAGGCAAAGTGGCCCAAAGCTCAGTGATGGATGTTTGTGAAAAATTTTTATCGGTTAATCGACCTAATGCAAGGGCTTTGAAATTTTTAATGTACTCTTCTTGCTGCTGAGGGTTTTCCAGGCCTTTGTTCAAGGCAATTTTTGTCAGATTATAGAGTTGCGACAGCAAAGAATCCTTCCAGCTGTTCCAAACTTTGGGACTGGTGGCCCGGATGTCAGAGACGGTGAGCATATAGAGATAGTCCAGATACTGACTCTCACCAACCTGTAAGGCAAATTCATGTATTACTGCAGGATCATTAATATCCTTACGTTGTGCGACCATCGACATGAGCAAGTGATTTTTGACCAGCCAGCTGACAAGGCGGGTATCTTTGTGGCTCAGATCATGCTTTTGACAGAATAATTCGGCATCAATTGCCCCCAATTCATCATGTCGGCCTCCGCGACCTTTGGCGATATCATGAAATAATGCTGCTATATATAACAGTTCTGGTTTTGGGATGTATTGAGCAACCTTACTGGCCAGTGGTAGTTCATCTGCATGTTTACGGACGAAAAGTCGACGAGTATTACGCAGTACTTTCAGCGTATGTTCATCTACGGTATAGGCATGGTATAAATCATGCTGCATTTGACCTACAATCTGTTTAAATTCAGGAATATAGGCAGCTAACACACCATAGCGGTTCATGCGGCGCATTTCATGAGTGATGCCGAAAGGCTGACGTAATATTTCCATAAACAATGTACGGCAGCGCAGATCCTTACGGAAACTATCATCAATTAAATAGCCATTAGCACGGATCAGGCGAATGGTGCTGGCACGAACACCTTTAAGCTCAGGATCCTGACAGAGCAGGAGAAATATTTCCAGAAGAGCAAAAGGATAATTGCGAAAGATATTTTTGTTTGCAGCAGCAATGTAGCCCTTGTAACTAATAAACCGGCGATTGATTTTTTTGGGTTCAGCATCCACATCACTGAAAATAATAATTTCCTGGAAGTACTGCAACAGCATCTCATTGAGGCGTTCTAATTGCATGACAGTCTGGTAATAATCAGTCATAAAACATTCAACGGCTAACTTTCCTTCGCAATCAGTATAGCCAAATTGCTGAGCCAGTTCTCTTTGATAGTCAAACAGCAGACGTTCTTCATGGCGCTTGCATAAGACATGCAGAGCAAAGCGGATTTTCCAGAGAAATTTTTGTCCATTTTCCAGTTGTTCATATTCATGAGGTGTCAGAAAGTTATGTCCGACAAGTTCTTTCAAGCTTTCAACATCAAAATGCCGTTTGGCAACCCAGCCAATGATTTGTATATCACGTAAGCCGCCAGGTCCTTCTTTTATGTTAGGTTCCAGATTGTAGGCTGTTTCATTGAACTTGAGATAACGCTGATTTTTTTCATTAATTTTAGCGGCGGTAAAGTCTTTTGTCGGCCAGATATTATTAGGACTCAATTGACTGGATAATTGTTCGTAAAGTGCCGCATCACCCGTGATTAGACGGGATTCCATAAGATTACTGATAACAGTGATATCATTTTCAGCTTCTTTTATGCATTCATCAACTGTACGAACACTATGGCCGATTTCCAGGCCAATATCCCAAAGCAGGGCAATAAAAAGCTGCAGGTTTTCAACAAACTCTGCATTCTGACTATTTTCGTCCAGAGTCAGTTCAGCATCGTGCAATAAAAGTAAATCAACGTCACTATGAGGATGAAGTTCTCCGCGACCATAGCCGCCGACAGCCAGTAAAGCCGCGTTTTCACCCAAATTGTAATAGGACCAGGCTAATGTCAATATTATATCAATAGCCTGGGCACGTTCATGGATCAGATGAACAATATTGTGTTTTTCCTGGAATTGCTGAGTCTGTTTTTCATAGATTGATTTGACAGCAGCTTTTAATGGTAATAATGGGGATTTGCTTTGAGCCAGTTCAGTTTCAAGTGAACTGAAGTCAAATAGAATTTCCAGAGAAGGTGATATGGTGAGCTGCATTGATGTTTTTTTCCTGTCATTATCTACTATTGTCTTTATCTTCTTAGCTTAAGGCTATTCTTCATCACGAAGTGTTAATACTTCATAGCCATCAGCAGTGACCAGAATGGTATGTTCCCATTGTGCGGACAGACTACGATCCTTGGTGACAACGGTCCATTTATCAGGTAATACCCTGATTTGGCGTTTTCCGGCATTAATCATAGGCTCAATAGTGAAGATCATACCTTCTTCAAGCTGTTCTTTGGTGCCTGGCTTACCATAATGAAGTACCTGGGGATCTTCATGAAAATTGGCACCAATTCCATGTCCGCAATATTCTCTGACAACTGAAAAATTGTGTTTTTCAGCGTGTTGAGCGATAGCATGACCAATATCGCCCAAATGAATACCGGGTTTGACCATTCTTATACCAGTAAAAAGACATTCATGGCTGATTCGGCAAAGGCGCTCAGATAACACCGAAGATTTTCCAATCAGAAACATTTTACTGGTATCACCATGGTAGCCATCTTTTATTACAGTAATATCAATATTGATGATATCACCGCTTTTCAGCTTTTTATCGCTGGGAATACCATGACAAATTTGATTATTAACCGATGTGCATATTGATTTGGGAAAGCCATGATAATTCAGTGGTGCAGGGATGGCCTGTTGTTCATTGACAATGTAGTCATGACATATTTTGTCCAGCTCGTCTGTTGTTATGCCTGCTTTGACATGGGGTTCAATCATTTGCAGAACTTCTGCCGCCAGCTTGCCGGCAACACGCATTTTTTTAATTTCTTCAGGTGTTTTTATACTAATGCTCATGGGTCAACTTTTTAATAATAGTTTTTAATTTTTCTAATAGGGTTGAATTGTTTATGAAGCCCGGAAAATATGAAAGCAGAGCCCATAAACTACTTCTAAATAATCGAGCCGTCATTATACCTTTTAAACGGTAAAATTGACCAATAATTTTTATGTCAGATTTTTTTATTTACTATTCCTGCATAACTGAATATGGATTAAAAGAAATATTGTTGTTTCTATGGTTTTATGGAATAATACGCACGCCTTGTTACACGTCGTTCGAGTTGAAATATAAAATTTTTCAGCGAAAAGACGGTGAAGTCTCTTATGTGAAAGACGGTGAAGTCTCTTAGTAAAAGACGGTGAAGTCTCTATTAAAATTAAGATATTAGCCTGCGTTTAACACAAGGTTTTTTATTAATCCGACCTTATATCGACACGTAAATCCGGGTGCCTGGACATTGTTGAACCTTATTTGAACTTTCTTTAATGGAGATTGTTTAAAAGACAGCAGTGAAAATCAGGTTGGTTTATGGGATATTTGGAAGATCTAACCCTTATATAAAGGAAATTTATCATGGCAAAAGTTACAATGCGTCAAATGCTTGAAGCAGGCGTTCATTTCGGTCACCAGACCCGTTACTGGAATCCAAAAATGGGACAATATATTTTTGGTGAACGTAATAAAATTCATATCATCAACTTAGAATCAACACTACCAATGTTCAACGATGCAATGAACTTTGTGGGTCAGATTGCAGCTAAACGCGGCAAGGTTCTATTTGTTGGAACAAAGCGTGCAGCGGGTAAATCTGTTAAAGAACAGGCACTACGCTGTGGTATGCCTTATGTTAATCACCGTTGGTTAGGTGGTATGCTGACTAATTTTAAAACAGTAAAACAGTCTATTAAACGTCTGAAATATTTAGAAAAAGCTTCTAGTGATGGTACTTTCGATACACTGAGTAAAAAAGAAGTTTTGATGAATTCACGTGAAATGGAAAAGCTGGAAAAAAGCCTGGGTGGTATTAAAGATATGAACTCACTGCCTTCAGCTGTTTTCATTATTGATGTTGGCCACGAAAAAATTGCTGTGTTAGAAGCTAATAAACTGGGTATTCCAGTAATTGGAGTCGTTGATACCAATAACAAAGCGGAAGGAATTGACTATATTATTCCTGGTAATGATGATGCGATTCGTGCCAATAATTTATATACCGAAACTGCTGCAGAAGCTGTTCTGGATGCGAAAGCTGCAAATACTGAAGCTGTAGTTTCAGATGAATTTGTTGAAGTAGAAAACTCAGAGAAAGCATCTGAAGCATCTAAATAACAGTTCTTTCGGTTACTAATAGTTTTTAGAATAACTTCCGGGCAGTAGACTGGCATTTCTCTCTTCTTTTCTTAACAAGAAAGAAAGGTAAGAAAAGAGTATGTCGGAGCTGCCCGTTTTTGAATTATATGAGGTCAAAAAATGGCAATTACCGCCGCTTTAGTTAAAGAATTACGTGAGCGCACTGGCGCTGGCATGATGGAATGTAAAAAGTCACTGGTCGAAACTGATGGTGATGTAGAAGCAGCAATTGAATTGATGCGCAAAACTGGTCTGGCAAAAGCTGATAAAAAAGCGGGTCGTATTGCAACAGAAGGCAAAGTTGTGGTTGTATTCAGTGATGATGCTAAAAAAGGTGTTATGCTGGAAGTGAACTGTGAAACCGATTTTGTCGCCATGGGTGATGAATTCGGCAATTTTGCCAATGCTGTAGCAAAACGAATTCTAAGTGATGCACCAGCTGATGTTGCCACCTTGATTGAAATGCCTTTAGAAGATGGTTCTGAAAGCATTAATATTGTTTTGAAAACGATGATAGCAAAAATTGGCGAAAATATGTCTGTACGTCGTTTTGTGACTTTTGAAACCGAAGGTCAGTTAGGCGCTTACCTGCATGGCACCAAAATTGGTGTGGTTGTTGATATGCAAAATGGTAATGTAGAACTAATCAAAGATGTTGCCATGCATGTTGCCGCAAGTAATCCACGCGGCCTTGATGAGTCTTCTCTTGATGCGGCTGAATTAGCAAAAGAGAAAGAGATCGCTGCGGCTGAGGCTGCCAACAGCGGCAAACCTGAAAATATTATTGAAAAAATTGTAGAAGGTAAAATCAAGCGTTTTATTAAAGACAACACTCTCGTTGGACAGCCTTTTGTTAAAGACCCGGATATTACTGTTGATAAGTTAGTCAAAGATGCTGGTGCAACTATCCTGGGTTTTACCCGTATGGAAGTTGGCGAAGGTATGGAGAAGAAAAACGAAGATTTTGCCGCTGAAGTAATGGCCCAGATCGGCAGCTAAGTTAACTGAAAAGATTTGGTCATTTTTACTTTAATTTAAACAAAAAAGGGGTAGCCTGTGAGCGAAAAATATCAAAGAATTCTGTTAAAACTCAGTGGTGAGGCATTAATGGGAGAGCAAAATTTTGGTATTGATCCACAGGTGCTGACTTATGTTTCTCAAGAAGTGAAACGTCAAATTGAAAAGGGTATCCAGGTGGCCATCGTCATCGGCGGCGGTAATATTTTTCGGGGCGTTGGTTTGGCCGCTTCAGGTATGGATCGGGTAGCAGGTGATCATATGGGAATGTTGGCAACAGTTATCAATTCCCTGGCACTTCAGGATTCCCTGGAAAAAAACGGTGTGCCTGCACGCGTTATGTCTGCATTGCCTATCCATCAGGTTTGTGAAGATTATATTCGTCGTCGAGCTATTCGTCACCTTGAAAAAGGTCGTGTTGTAATTTTTGCTGCGGGTACCGGCAATCCTTTTTTTACGACAGATTCAGCAGCCAGTCTGCGTGGTATTGAGATTGAAGCTGATGTTGTCATTAAAGCAACTAAAGTTGATGGCGTTTACTCTTCTGATCCCGTTAAAGATCCTAATGCTACGCTTTACCATACTTTAACTTTTGATGAAGTTTTAGAGAAAAAATTAAGTGTTATGGATGCCACGGCAATTGTCTTGTGCCGTGATCATAAAATGCCTATTCGAGTTTATAATATGACTAAAGAAGGCGCACTCGATAAAGTGCTCCGTGGTGAACAGGAAGGTACTCTTGTTCAATAGCTGTAGGCACGTTGAATAGCTATAGGCCTTTGTAGAACAGTTGATTGAGTCTCTTTAAAAAAAGTACTCGTTATATCGTTGGGAGAATTGTGTGATTAATGAAATTCAAAGTGATGCTGATACTCGTATGAGCAAGAGTCTTGACTCACTTAAACAAGATTTAATGAAAGTTAGAACAGGTCGTGCTCACACCAGTTTGCTGGACAGCATTACCGTTGATTATTATGGTAATGAGACACCTCTTAATCAGGTTGCTAATATTTCTATTCTGGATTCCAGAACCTTGTCGGTTCAGGTTTGGGAAAAACAAATGACACCTGTTGTTGAGAAGGCTATCTTAAAATCAGACTTAGGTTTAAATCCTGCAACCAGCGGTGATTTGATGCGCATTCCATTACCACCCCTGACTGAAGAAACTCGTAAAAACCTGATTAAAGTGGTTCGTCATGAAGGTGAAAATGCAAAAGTTGCTGTGCGCAATATCCGTCGTGATGCCAATGGTTCATTAAAAGAACTGGAAAAAGAAAAAGAAATTTCTGAAGACGAACTGCATCGTGGTGAAGATAATATTCAAAAATTAACCGACAAGCATGTGAAAGAAATTGATCAGATTTTAGCTGTTAAAGAAAAAGATTTAATGGAAATCTAAGATGTCAGCGGATAATCCAACTCGCGCCAAAGGCAATGCATTAAAACATGTCTGCATTATTATGGATGGTAATGGACGATGGGCAAAAAAGCGTTTTATGCCGCGATTTGCTGGTCATAAAGCAGGATTGAGTACGCTGAGAAAAATTGTTGCAGGCTGTGTTGAAGAAGAAATTGAAGTTTTAACCGTTTTTGCTTTTAGTAGTGAAAATTGGCGCAGGCCTGAAAAGGAAGTTGGCCTTCTAATGGAGTTGTTTGCGACAGCTTTGACTCGTGAAGTTAAAAAATTGCATGAACATAATGTTCAGCTTCGTATCATCGGCGATCTGTCTGCTTTTTCAGACAAGATAAGGACGCTCATTGGTGAGGCTGTTTCATTAACTGCAGACAATAACGGTTTAGTTTTTAATATTGCTGCCAACTATGGCGGTCGCTGGGATATAATGCAGGCAACTCAGCAGGTAGCGCTTAAAGTGAAATCAGGTGAGCTATCTGTAGATGATATTGATGAAAATATCATAGAACAAAATTTATCACTGAGCGGCTTACCTGAGCCTGATTTGTTTATTCGCACAGGTGGTGAAAAAAGAGTGAGTAATTTTATTTTGTGGCAATTAGCCTATTGTGAATTTTATTTTACCGATGTTTTATGGCCTGATTTTAATAAAAAAATTTTTCTAGAAGCCATAAATTCTTTTCATGCAAGGCAAAGACGTTTTGGTCGCACTGGTGATCAATTAAAAGAAGAATAATAACAAAAATATGTTAAAACTAAGAGTCATTACCGCTTTAATTCTATTTCCTCTCGCCGTGTGCGGCATTCTATTCCTGTCAAATAATTCCTTTGCTGCATTTGTTGGTCTTATTATGCTGGTTGGCGCTTATGAGTGGGCTGGTTTTGCTAAATTTCCATCACTGCCAGCAAAAATAGCCTATGTTGTTATTGTTGCAACCATTCTGTTTTCACTCTGGCTAATTGATTTTTTACTGTCAGTTAATTTCATGAATGGCCTGGCTGCCGTTTTTTGGCTATTTGCTCTGTTGCTGTTATTTGGATATCCTGGAAGCGCTAATTTCTGGAGTGGGAAATCTGTCATTATTGCTGTTATGGGACTGTTTTTATTGACGATTACCTGGTATGCCATTATTTCCATTCACGCTATCACCGAACTTGAATTTGCGCAAACTCATATTAGTGGTCCTTATTTGCTTTTATCTGCCCTGATGCTGATCTTTGCTGCAGATACAGGGGCTTATTTTTCTGGAAAACGCTTTGGAAAAAACAAACTTGCACCTAAAATCAGTCCTGGAAAATCTATAGAAGGTGTTGTTGGCGGCTTAATGCTAGCGCTTGTTATGTCAGTTTTGTTCACGCTTTGGCATGGCGGTAGTTCTCAGGATTATCTTCACATCATCGGCATAACAATTGTAACGGTGATTTTTTCTGTCATTGGTGACTTGACTGAAAGCATGTTTAAACGACAGGCAAATATTAAAGACAGTAGTAATTTGTTACCAGGCCACGGAGGAATATTAGATCGAGTTGACAGTATTACTGCTGCTGGTCCCATTTTCTTCATTACACTTTCTTTGATATATCCATTACCCTGATCTGATATTGATCTTTATCGTGAAAAGAAATTTTTCCATATTAAGCTTTTTAATACCGGGATAGAATGAGCAATTTTAAACAGGGTTTGAGTTAACGAGAATCTAACAATGATAAATGTAGCAATTTTGGGTTCAACTGGTTCTATTGGAACCAGCACGTTAGATGTGATTGCCAGGCAATCTGAACGGTTTCATGCATTTGCTTTAACCGCGAACAAGAATGTTGAACGGCTCTATGAGCAATGTCTCCAATTTTTACCTGAAATGGCTGTTATGGTTGATGAAGCTTCTGCTTATGAGCTGGAACAGCGACTTAAAAAGAGCTCAAAAACTTCTCATATTAAAGTTTTTTCAGGTAGCGAAGCGCTTAATGATATTGCTGCCCATAAACAAGTTGATTATGTCATGGCTGCCATTGTTGGTGCTGCGGGACTGAGTTCTTCATTAGCAGCAGCTCGATGCGGAAAAAGAATTTTATTGGCAAATAAAGAATCTTTGGTTATGTCTGGCGACTTATTTATGCAGGCCGTTCAAGACAATGGTGCGATCTTATTACCCATTGACAGTGAACATAATGCGATTTTTCAGTCCCTGCCGGAGACGTTGACTCGTACAGGCGTTAATTTAGAAAAACTGGGTTGCCTACAAATGGCAGGCGTTGAAAAGATCCTTCTGACTGCATCTGGTGGTCCTTTTTTAAATAAAAGCCTTGATGAATTACAGCATGTGACACCTGATCAGGCATGCGCTCATCCTAATTGGGAAATGGGTAGAAAAATATCAGTTGATTCTGCAACAATGATGAATAAAGGCCTTGAAGTGATTGAAGCAAGTTGGCTTTTTAACGCTTCAGCTGATGATATTCAGGTTGTTATTCATCCGCAGAGTGTTATCCATTCTATGGTATCCTATAGTGACGGCTCTGTATTGGCTCAATTAGGTAATCCGGATATGCGTACTCCAATTGCGCACGCAATGGCCTGGCCTGATAGAATGGATTCCGGGGTGGAGCAGCTGGATATTTTTAAAGTGGCACAACTTAATTTTGAACAGCCAGACTTTGAACGTTTTGTTTGCCTCAGACTGGCCTATGATGCATTACGTTCAGGTGGTACTGCCCCTGCAATTTTAAATGCAGCCAATGAAATTGCTGTTGATTCTTTTTTAAAGGGAAAAATTGCCTTTACACGAATCGCAGAAATTGTTGAACAGACATTAGAGCAGCTTGATTGTGAGCGTGCAGATTCATTGGATATTATACTAACAGCGGATACACAATCCAGACAAGTGGCTAAAGGCTTATGTTTTAGCTAAAGGCTTATGTTTTATCTAATGGCTTATATTTTAGCTAATGGCTTATCCTGGCTAAAGGCTTATGTGCTAAGAGTGTTAATTAAGAATTTTTTATAGGAAGTTTGTGTGTGTAATGGATAATTTTTTTATTATATTGCCTGCTTTTATTTTCACCATTGCGTTATTGGTGTCGATACATGAGTTTGGTCATTTTTGGGTGGCTAGAAAACTTAATGTTAAAGTTTTACGTTTTTCTATTGGCTTTGGTATGCCTTTATTTCGCTTTAAAGGCAAAAAAGACAATACTGAATTTGTTATTGCCAGCATCCCTTTAGGTGGTTATGTAAAGATGCTGGATGAGCGAGAGGGTGACGTTGCTGAAGATGAGTTGCATCGAGCCTTTAATCGCCAGTCAGTTTATAAACGCTTTGCAATTGTATTTGCCGGGCCGTTTGTTAATTTTGTGTTTGCTGTATTCGCTTTCTGGCTCATGTTCGTTATTGGTGTGCAGGGTGTTAAGCCTGTTATGGGGAAACTTGACCCAACCTCAATTGCCTGGCAGTCTGGATTGCGCAGTGGTGATCATATTGTCTCAGTTGATGGTGAGCAAACGCCCACTTTAAATTCAGTTTATGAACAGTTGCTTGCGGCTTTTCTCGATCGCCGGGCAGTGGAACTCAAATTATCTGATCAGCGTAGGATTATTTTTAAATTTGAGCAAATCGATAAGAGTATAGAGATCTCCAGCCTGCATGAAATTATCGGCTTAAGCCTTAAGTTACCCATTGAAAATGTTATTATCAGTGAAGTGACACCTGGTTCACCTGCGGCAATTGCTGGTATACAGTCAGGCGATCAAATTATTTCAATCGATGGACAGGCCATTGATCATTGGCGAGAATTGGTTGCTTCGGTTATTAACAGACCCGGGGAAACGATTTTAATTGAAATTGCAAGAAATGGCCAGCGCCAACAATTATTAACAACTATTGGTTCTGTAGTAAAAGGTAGTAAAACAATTGGCCGAATTGGTGTTCGACCTGAATCCGTCAGTCCTCTACCTGAATCAATGTATACCATGCATCAATATGGTGTTTTTACTGCTATACCCAAGGGGATTGAAAAAACTTGGGATTTATCAGTGCTAACAGTAAAAATGTTAGGTAGAATAGTCATCGGAGAAGCTTCGATAAAAAACATAAGTGGTCCTATTACTATTGCTGAAGTGGCAGGCCAATCAGTAAAAATGGGAATTGAAAGCTTTTTACGCTTTTTAGCGATAGTAAGCTTGAGTTTGGGGGTTATTAACTTACTTCCAATTCCAATGCTTGATGGCGGACATTTATTGTTCTACCTGATTGAAATGGTAAAAGGTTCTCCCGTTTCGGATATGGTACAGGAAATTGGCCTCAAAATTGGTATAACATTATTGGTTATGCTGATGAGCATAGCATTGTATAATGATTTTTCGCGGCTTTTGAATTAACTTATGTCTATGATATTGTAAGGCTATTTTAAGCTCCAGGCTTGTTTATGAGCTTATGGCTTGTTTCTTAGCTCATGGCTATAGTACAAAATGCTTTGATTTTTCAGATAGCAGCCGGGTAAACTTATTGCTGCTTTCATTTTTATTAACGCAAACTAATTTTTTGGATTTTTATTTTCTTATTTACTTGTTTTAGCAAAATGGCTTATTTATAGGAGGTCTTTTTTGTTGAAAATTATATAGTTAAGAAGTTTGTATATTATTATTATGACTGGAACTCACTTAATGAGACGTGCTGTTTTATCTTTTGTTGTTTTTATGGGCTCAATTCTTGCCAGTCAAGCAGTATTATCCGCTGACACATTTGTTGTTGATGATATTAAAGTAGAAGGCTTACAAAGAATTTCAGCGGGTACTGTATTTAACTACTTACCTTTAAAAGTTGGCGATACTATTGATGATCGTGCTGTGTCCAAATCTATTCGAGGGCTTTATAAAACAGGATTTTTTAAAGATGTTCGCTTAGAAAAAGAAGGTAATGCTCTGATTGTTTTTGTCACAGAACGTCCCGCAATTTCTGATATTGAATTTGAAGGCAATAAAGATATTGACACAGAAGAGTTAACTAAAGCGCTGAAACAAATTGGTTTTGCTGAAGGTCGTGTATACGATAAATCCATATTACAGCGTGTTGTTGAAGAATTAAAACGTCAGTATTATGCGCGTGGCAAATATGCAGTTCGACTTGACACCAAAGTAACGCCGCTGGAACGTAATCGAGTTGGTATCAAAATTATTGTTTCAGAAGGTCGGGTGACGACCATTCACCAAATTAATATTGTTGGTAATAAGGTCTTTGATACAGAAACTTTATTAGATGAACTTGAATTAACCACGGGTACGTTGTTTTCTTTTTATACCAAAACCGATCAATATTCCAAGCAGAAATTATCAGGTGACCTGGAAAAACTTCGTTCCTATTATTTGGATCGTGGTTTTATTAATTTTAAAATTGAATCAACTCAGGTTGCAATTACACCTGATAAAAAAGATATTTACATTACAATCAACCTGGAAGAAGGTGAAAGGTACACGATTAATGAGGTGAAACTGGCGGGTGATTTGATTGTTGAACCTAAAGAGATTTTTCCTGTTGTTAAAATTCAAAAAGGACAGCATTTTTCAAGAAATAATATCACTCAAACCAGTGAGTCAATTGTTGATTTATTAGGTAAAGCGGGATATGCCTTTTCAAATGTTAATCCTATACCGCAAGTTAATGATGAAACTAAGGAAGTTTCTATCACTTTTTTTGTTGATCCTGGTAATCGAGTTTATGTCAGACGCGTAAGTATTATTGGTAATTTAAATACCGCCGATGAAGTTATTCGTCGTGAGGTGCGTCAGTTTGAAAACACCTGGATTTCAACGACAGATGTAGAGCGTTCTAAAGCGCGTTTGCAAAGAGTGGGATTCTTTAAAGAAGTGAGTGTTGAGACACCTGCCGTGCCGGGCTCTTCTGACCAGGTTGATGTTATATATACTGTAGAAGAGCAGTCTACAGGCAGTATTAATGCGGGTGCAGGATTCTCTCAGTCACAGGGTGTTATTTTTAACTTCAGTATTACTCAGGATAATTTCTTAGGTACCGGTAATCGCTATGCTGTTGCTGCGAATACCAGTGATGCCAACACATTATACAGCTTTAGTGTCACCGATCCCTATTTTACGGATGACGGCATTAGCCGAACTTTTCGTGCCACCTGGCGTGAAACAGATTTAGACGAAGAAAACCTGTCAAATTATGCCACTGATAATATCAGTGTTGGCGTTGGTTTTGGTGTGCCCATTAATGAATTTGATCGCATTGGTTTTGGTCTGGATTTTGAAAATACAAAAATTGATTTACCAACTATATTAGTTGATACTTCACTTGATATTCTTGAATTTGTATATAAAGAAGGGGATGAGTTTAATGTATTAAGATTATCGGCTAACTGGGCTCATGATAGTCGGAATAAGGCCATTTTCCCCACCAGGGGGGCTTTACAACGTTTATCGGGCGATATCGCTTTGCCTGGCAGCGATCTGCAATTTTACCATATTAATTATGTTCAGCAGCGATTTTTTCCTCTAACAAGAACGACAACGTTTATGTTAAAGGGAAATATAGGTTATGCTGATACCTTTGGCGGGGATGCTTTTCCTCCCTTTGAAAAATACTATGCGGGTGGTATGCGGGATGTTCGGGGTTACAAATCCAATACCTTAGGACCCAGAGATGATAAAATACATCACATTCCAAGTATTAACGGCCGAGCGCCTTTTACTTTGCTGCCAACAGATGACCCGCTTGGTGGGCAATTGAAAGTTATTGGTAATGCGGAGATTATTCTGCCAATCCCATTTGTTAAAGACTCATCAGCTTATCGTTTAAGTGGTTTTGTTGATGTTGGTAATGTTTTTGCAGAAGCGGGTGACTTTGATGTGGGTGATTTACGCTATACTACGGGTCTTGCGGGTGCCTGGTTAAGCCCATTCGGCCTGTTAAGAATCAGTGTTGCCGCGCCATTGAATGAGAAATCCGGTGATGACACTGAAGTATTCCAATTTTCTTTTGGACAAAGTTTTTAGTCTACATTAATTTATGTTCGTAAATCAGTGTAGGATGTATCATATTATTTTGAAAATTACTGTTGCAAAAAAGTTATAAAAATTTAGGAGAAAAAAATGGCAATGTATTCACGGTTATTTATTTTAATTGCACTGCTTTTTACTGTTTCATTCGCTTATGCAGGACAAAAAATTGCCTTTGTAAATCAGGCTAAATTATTACAAAAAGCACCTCAGGCAGAATCTGCCCGGAGTAAATTACAAAAAGAGTTTGCCAAGAGAGATAAGTCCCTTGTCAGCTTACAAAAAAAAATCCAGAGCAGTGCGACTAAATTACAAAAAGATGCAGCCATCCTGTCAGCGTCCGAGCTTAATAAGTTAAAAAGAAAAATCACCTTGTTGAGAAGAGATCTGGAACGTGATAAAGCTGCCTTTAAAGAAGATTTAAGCATTAGACAAAATGAAGAACTGGTTAAGTTACAAAAATCAGTGCTTAAGTCAATTCAGACAATTGCTAAAAAAGAACATTATGATTTAATTATCAGTGACGGAGTTATTTATGCCAGCAAACAAATTGATATCACTGATAAAATTCTGACTCAATTAAAAAAGCAGTATTCAGGTAAATAACTTTTGTGTATAAGAGAGGATTTACAAGAAAACTGAGTAACTCTAGTTGACAAGGGTTCTAGAGTTCAGATACGATTTTGGCTTTTGTTTAAAAGAGCAAGTGAGTACAAAAGTAAATTAAATGTCTATTATTACACGACAAGCCAATATAAAAGAGCTGGCTGATATTGTTGGCGCAAGCATTCATGGCGATCCTGAGGTTGTTATTTCAGGTATTGCCACTCTTGAACTTGCAGGGCAATCCGAGCTCAGTTTTTTTACCAATCGAAAATACCATAAATATCTTCTTATCACTAAAGCCGCTGTTGTGATACTTCATCCTGATGATGTAGATACTTGCCCGACTAATGCAATCCTGTCCGAGGATCCTTATCTCACCTATGCCAAAATAGCAACCTGGCTGACAAAATCTGACATTAAGCAATCTCAAATTGCTTCAAGTGCAGTTATCGCAGATAATGCAACTATTGGTGAAAATACTAGTGTCGGTGCTAATGTTGTTATTGGTAATGGTTCAAAGATTGGTCATAATGTCAGTCTGCATGCTGGTTGTGTTATTGCTGATAATGTTAAAATCGGTTCTGGCACTGTGCTCTATCCAAATGTTTCAATTTATTCCAATGTTGTTATTGGTGAAAAAACGATTATCCACTCTGGTGCTGTGATTGGCAGCGATGGTTTTGGCATTGCTAATGAAAATGGACAATGGTTTAAGGTGCCTCAATTGGGTGCCGTTATTATTGGTGATAATGTAGAAGTTGGTGCTAATACAACCATTGATCGGGGAGCTATTGAGGACACGGTGATAGAAAATGGTGTTAAACTGGATAACCTGATCCAAATTGCTCATAATG
The DNA here is from genome assembly GCA_028571885.1 of Gammaproteobacteria bacterium. GTDB lineage: Bacteria > Pseudomonadota > Gammaproteobacteria > GRL18 > GRL18 > GRL18. The sequence goes on from JAPVVU010000002.1 coordinate 18,298, forward strand.
TACGAATAGGTGAAAACACAGCAATTGCAGGCTGTGTCGGTATTGCCGGTAGTTCAACAATTGGTAAACACTGTGCCATTGGTGGTGGTTCAGGCATTCTTGGCCATTTAAGTATTGCCGATCACGTACATATTACTGCAACTTCTCTGGTGACCAAGTCTATCAGGGAATCAGGTGTTTATTCATCTGGAACACCGTTACAGGAAAATTCTCAATGGCACAAAAATTTTATTCGCTTCAAGCAATTGGATACAATGGCTCGACGCTTGAGTAAATTAGAAAAAAAATTATAACAGTTCATTGTGTATGTGCTAAATAGCTGCTCCTAAATGGTGTACACTTTTTATTCTGGTATCTTACAAGAGCATGCGATACATTACTTTGTTCAGATTAGAATCAAATCGCGAAATAATGCATCACATACTCTGGTACCCAATAGATACTCTTTAGGAACAGTTATTTAGCATATGAGATGTGTTTATTATTTCTTACATGATGTTCAGTTTTTTGTTATTTATAAGTTTTAAAAAAGAAGAATACAATGGAAAATCAACTCAATTCAATGGACATCCTTGATATTATGGATCATCTTCCTCATCGATATCCGTTTCTGCTAGTGGATAAGGTGATTGATTTTGAGCCAGGAAAATCATTGCTGGCGCTTAAGAATGTGACTTACAATGAACCTCAGTTTACAGGTCATTTCCCCCATAATCCGATATTACCCGGAGTGCTTGTTATTGAAGCCCTGGCACAGGCAACAGGTATTTTGGCCTATAAATCAACTGGTACAAAACCTAATGCTGAGTCATTGTATTATCTGGTTGGTATTGATAAAGCTCGATTTAAACGCCCGGTCAATCCTGGTGAGCAGTTAATGCTCAAGGTTGAAGTGATAAAAAATATGCGTGGTGTATGGAAATTTAATGCGGTGGCAACAGTAGATGATCAATTAGTAGCGTCTGCAGAATTAATGTGTGCTGAGAGAGATGCCTGAAGCTGAGGTCTGAAACTTATGCCTGAAATGAAGCGAATTCACCCAACTGCAATAATTGATCCTTCCGCTGAATTAGCTGATGATGTGGAAGTTGGTGCCTACTCAGTTATTGGCAAAAAAGTAACTATCGATACGGGTAATAAAATTGGCTCGCATGTTGTAATAAATGGTCCAACTCATATTGGTAAAGATAATACTTTTTTTCAGTTTGGCTCTATAGGCGAAGCGCCTCAAGATAAAAAGTACCGGGGTGAAGATACGACGCTTGAAATTGGTGATAGAAATATTATTCGAGAATTTACTACCTTAAACCGCGGCACAGTTCAGGATCGGGGGACAACATCTATAGGTGATGATAACCTTATTATGGCTTATGTTCATATTGCTCATGATTGTCTGTTGGCAAATGATATTATTCTGGCCAACAATGTTGCCCTTGCTGGTCATGTTAATATCCATAGTCATGCAATTCTGGGTGGTTTTTCTCTGATTCATCAGTTTTGTACTATTGGTTCCTATTGTTTTACCGCCATGAATAGTGTGATTTCGAAGGATGTCCCACCCTATATTATGGTTTCAGGACACATGGCTAAACCTCATGGTTTGAATATTGAAGGCTTGAAGCGTCATGGGTTTTCTAAAGAATCAATTAAATCTATTCGCACAGCGTATAAAGCATTGTATCGTTCAAATTTGACCTTGGATGACGCCCTGACAGAAATTAATGAACTTGCCACCAATTGTAATGATCTGGATCGAATGATCGACTTCTTAAATACAGATGTAAATCGGGGAATTATTCGCTGATGCGCATAGGCATTATTGCGGGAGAAGCCTCTGGTGATATCCTTGCTGCTGGTTTGATGCATGCAATGCTTGAGCAATATCCTGATGCTCAATTTGAAGGTATTGCCGGACCATTAATGATAAAGGCTGGATGTAAAGCACTTTATCCCGCTGAAAAACTCTCTGTCATGGGACTTGTTGAAGTGCTGTCTCATTATCGTGAACTATCTGCAATTCGTAAAGAACTTATTGCACACTTTCTTGATAATCCTCCTGATGTTTTTATCGGTATTGATGCCCCTGATTTTAATCTGGTTGTAGAAACAACATTAAAAGAAGCCGGTATCGGCACCATACACTATGTCAGTCCATCTGTGTGGGCCTGGCGTCAATATCGTCTAGGCAAGATATCACGTGCTGTTGACCTGATTTTGACCCTGTTTCCCTTTGAAGCAAGGTTTTATGAAAATCATAGCATCTCGGTTAAATATGTCGGACATACTTTAGCGGATGAAATTGATTTAAACATTGATATTAATCAGGCCAGAAAAAAATTACATCTTGACGTAGAGTCCGGGGATCCTGTCATTGCTGTTTTGCCTGGCAGCAGAATGTCAGAAGTGACTCGATTAGCTAAACCATTTATTGAAACATTGCTGCAGAGCCTCAAACAGCAATCAGATCTGTTATTTATAATCCCATTTGTCAATGATAAAACCCGTCATTTTTTTGAGCAGGAACTCAATCTTCAAACTACAGATGATTCTATTGCCCGCTCCCGTTTTATCTTGTTTGATGGCCATTCCAGAGATGTTATGGCGGCATCTAATGCGGTGCTTCTGGCATCAGGGACTGCTGCACTTGAAGCCTTATTATTAAAAAAACCGATGCTAGTTGCTTATAAATTGTCCCCGATAACTTATTGGATTGCCAAGCGTTTATTGCAGGTACCTTATTATTCTTTGCCTAACCTTTTGGCTGGTGAATATCTGGTGGAAGAAATTACCCAGAATGATGTGTGTGCTGAAATTTTAACACCTAAATTACTTAAACTCTTATCAGATGAATTGTGGTGTAATAAATTAGATGTTTTTGATGATATACATATATTATTACGTCAGAATGCCAATCAAAGTGCTGCCCAGGCTGTAATTGATTATTTAAAAGAACGTGGTAAATTGAGCTAGGATAAATTCCTATTACTTTGAACTCTAACAGCTTGAACTCTACAGCTTGAATCCTAACACCTTGAATAAAGAATAGAATGTTATATGAGCTTTGATCCTTTATATCTTAATCTGGCCGGACATATTGCCGGTGTTGATGAAGTTGGCCGTGGCCCCTTAGCAGGTGCTGTTGTCACAGCCGCTGTTATCCTGGATCCTGATAATCCCATTGAAGGTTTGGATGATTCTAAAAAACTGACCGAGAAAAAGCGTTCAGCCCTTGCTGCGGAGATAAAGAAAAAAGCGCTTTGTTATTTCATTGCCAGAGCTGAGCATGAAGAAATTGATGAATTAAATATTTTTCATGCGACATTACTGGCAATGAAGCGCGCTGTTGCCGGGCTGACACTAAGTCCTGATAGAGTTTTAGTGGACGGTAAGTTTTGTCCGGATATTCCATTTCCCTGTGAAGCAGTCATTAAAGGCGATTCAAGGGTGGCAGCCATAAGTGCTGCATCAATACTGGCAAAAGTTTCTCGGGATAATGAAATGCTTGCTATGGAAAACACTTATCCTGGTTATGGTTTTGCTCAGCATAAAGGTTATCCGACTAAATTTCATGTTGAAGCAATACAAAGACTGGGTATTACTCCTATACATCGAAAAAGTTACAAACCCGTACAAAAAGTTCTGAATCAAAGTTAAAACGTTTACGGTGTCAGTTTATAGCAAAAATGAAGTCAGTAAGCTATTTATCTACAAAGATGTAAAACTGCCACCATAAATAGTTAATTATTTAGTAACTATTCAGCATATTATTTATAAAGAGCCTGTGGTTGCTTGTTTTTCTGATTTTGATTGTTTGAGCGCAGCGAGTTCTCAACGTCAGAAAAATAAGTGACCATGGGCTCAACAGTGGTCATTAAGAAATATAAGCTGAATTGTTACATTATTTATAGCTCAAGGTTGTTCAACCAATGTCGAATCAATTTATCCACTTAAATCTGCACACTGAATTTTCTTTAGTCGATGGCATTGTACGTCTTAAGCCTCTGATTAAAACGATTCAAAGTGAACAAATGCCGGCAATCGCTATTACTGATCAGAGTAATCTTTATGCTTTGGTCAAGCTTTATCAAGCCTGTCTCGGGGCGGGAATTAAACCTGTTTTGGGTGCTGATCTCTGGCTCAAAAATGAGGCAGAACCTGCCAGACCCTTTCGCTTATTAGTGCTGTGTAAAAACAATGACGGCTATCTAAATCTTAAAAAACTCATCAGTAAAAGTTATCTCCAGGGACAGCACCTTGGTAAAGCAATGATTGAGCGAAGCTGGTTAGGTGAAAACTCCTCAGGTTTGATTGCCTTGCTGGGTAAACAAAGTGATGTTGGTCAGTTGCTGCTTGAAGAAAAAAATAGTGAGGCTAAACAACTCCTCATAGACTATCAGAAACTCTTTCCGGAAAGCTTATATCTGGAGCTATTAAGAACATCCCGCAGGGGTGATGAAACGTTTCTGCATCAGGCTGTTGCTCTGTCAGAACAATTAAGTGTACCTGTGGTTGCCACAAATGCCGTTCGGTTTCTAAAGAAAGAGGAATTTTCCGCCCATGATGCACGAGTCTGTGTTAATCAGGGGCGTGTTCTGGCTGATAAAAGAAGACCGCAAGACTATTCAGAGGAGCAATACTTCAAATCCAGTGATGAAATGAATGCCTTATTTGAAGACATTCCAGAAGCTATACAAAACAGTGTTGAAATTGCCAAACGTTGTAATGTGACCTTGCACCTTGGGGAAAATTTCTTACCTAACTTCCCGATTCCGGAAGGCCTAAGTATTGATGAATATTTTCGCCAACTATCACATGACGGCTTAAATAAGCGTTTTCCTCAACTCTTCGGCGATGCCTTTTCTGAGGATAAAGAAGAATTTCAGGAAAAAATTAAAAAATACCGGGAACGACTGGATATTGAACTGGATGTGATTATCCAGATGGGATTTCCGGGTTACTTTCTTATCGTTGCTGACTTTATTCAATGGGCTAAAGACAATGATGTACCAGTGGGACCTGGACGTGGTTCAGGTGCCGGTTCTCTGGTTGCCTATGCCATGACGATTACCGATCTGGATCCGCTCGAATATGATTTACTTTTTGAACGGTTTTTAAATCCTGAACGGGTTTCCATGCCTGATTTCGATATTGATTTTTGTATGGTTGGTCGTGAAAAAGTCATTCAATATGTGGCTGAAACCTATGGCCGGGACAGGGTTTCTCAGATCATCACTTTTGGTTCCATGGCTGCTAAAGCGGCCATTCGTGATGTTGGTCGTGTACAGGGCCAGGGCTATGGCTTTGTGGATTCTATTGCCAAACTGATCCCCATGGATATAGGCATTACCATTTCACAGGCCATGGAACAGGAAGAAGAATTACAACGACGATATGAGACCGATGATGCGGTTCATGATTTGATTGATATGGCTCTGGCTCTGGAAGGGATCACTAAAAATGTGGGTAAACATGCCGGGGGGGTGGTCATTTCCCCCAGTGATATTAATGATTTCTCACCCGTTTATTGTGAAGAAGATTCCCAAAGTATTGTGACTCAATATGACAAAAATGATGTTGAAACAGTAGGATTGGTCAAATTTGACTTCCTGGGTTTAAAAACATTAACGGTTGTAGATTGGGCATTGAAAATTATTAATGCCAGAAAGAGAAAATTGGGTGAAACAGAAGTTGATATTACTAAAATCGATTTAGAAGACAGAGCTTCGTTTAAAACACTTAAAGCCAGTAATACCACGGCTGTTTTTCAGCTTGAATCCAGAGGTATGAAAGATCTGATCAAGCGTCTGCAACCGGATTGTTTTGAAGACATTGTTGCCCTGGTGGCATTGTTTCGACCAGGGCCATTGCAGTCTGGCATGGTAGATGATTTTATCGATCGTAAGCACGGTCGGCAGAAGGTTGAGTATCCACATCCTTCATTGGAACCTATATTGCAGCCAACCTATGGTACTATTTTGTATCAGGAACAGGTGATGCAAATTTCTCAGGTGCTGGCAGGTTACACTCTGGGTGGGGCAGATTTATTACGTCGTGCTATGGGTAAGAAAAAACCTGAAGTGATGGCTGCTCAACGTTCGATTTTTGAAGATGGTTCAGTTAACAATGGTGTTGATAAAGCCGTAGCAACACATATTTTTGACCAGATGGAAAAATTTGCTGCTTATGGTTTTAATAAATCACACTCCGCTGCTTATGCTCTGGTTTCCTATCAGACTTTATGGCTGAAAACCCATTATGTTGAGGCCTTTATGGCTGCTGTTTTATCTGCAGATATGGATAATACAGAAAAAGTTGTGGTAGTGATTGAGGAATGTCGGGACGCCGGGTTAAAAGTAATTGCCCCAAATGTCAATCTTTCTGAGTATAAATTTACTGTCAGTGAAGAGGATGAAGTGGTTTATGGTCTTGGTGCCATAAAAGGGGTGGGTGAAGGTGCGATTGAAAGTATTATAGAGGGACGTGACTCAGGTGGAGTGTACAAAGATTTTCAGGATTTTTGTAACCGTGTTGATTTACGACGCTGCAATAAGCGAGTGATGGAGACTCTGGTTAAAGCAGGTGCTCTGGATGATTTTGGTCTGACACGCGCCGCATTATTTAATGCGATTCCTAAGGCAACCAAAGCAGCGGATCAATTTGCTAAGGCTCAGGCTGTCGGTCAGGATGATCTTTTTGGTGGTGATTTCTTTGATACAGGCTCTCTGGACAGCACTTCAGATGATACGTCGAACACTTTTGAGCAATTACCCGAATGGCCGGAAGATGAACGTCTTCGAAATGAAAAAGACACTTTAGGACTTTATCTCACCGGGCACCCCATTGAACAATATCTGGATGAGTTACGCAATTTTACGACTCACAAGCTCATGGAACTCAATCCGGAAAAGAGACAAAATATTGTGATCACCGGATTAATCATTGCTATGCGCACAATGAATACCAAGCGGGGCGATAAGATGGCCTTTATAACCATCGATGATCGCAGCGGCCGTCAGGAAGTCGCTCTATTTGCTGATAAATATGAACAGTATCAGGATGTGTTGATAAAAGATTCAGTGATTGTTCTTTCTGGTGAACTGGGACTGGATCGTTATTCAGGTAATGCCAGAATTACGGTTGATACTATTTATGATTTAGATGCTGCCAGAAACCATTATGCCAGATACTTAGCAATCAATATTCATCACGAGCAGGTTAATGAGGCATTTATTAATAGTTTTAAAGACGTTTTAATGCCTTTCAGAGAAGGGGGTGAATGTCCTGTTGTTTATAATTATACCGGGGAAAAAGCAAAAACTGCGATTCGCTTATCGGATGAATGGAAGGTCCACCTAACGAAGGAGTTATTGAGTCGTATTGATAAATTGACTCAAAACCAGAGTAAAATCAGGTATCGCTAGCTCTTATTTTCCTGGCTGAAGGCTCTCAATGATTATTGATTCAATATTACCTCTTGTTACTCTGTTTTTCAGTGGTTTTACTTCAGCAACTCTACTGCCCGGGAGCTCAGAAACACTTTTCCTGGTGATGCTTGCACAACAAAAATGGGATACTGAATTGCTGATTTTAATTGTGGGTATTGGTAATTCACTGGGTGGTATGAGCAATTGGATTCTGGGATTTTTGATCCGTAAAGGTCTCTATAAGGAGAAAGAAAAAAACCAGAAGACAGAAAAAAAATACCATTTCAAAGCAGATAAGTGGCTCAAAAAATATGGATCACCGGTGCTTTTTTTCAGCTTTCTTCCCATTGTAGGTGATCCCTTATGCCTTGTAGCAGGCTTGGTAAAAATACATTGGCTTAAAGCCCTGCTGTATATTTCATTGGGCAAGTTTTTTCGCTATTTTGCTTTGAGCTATATTGTTCTGTAATATTGATTAATACACTGAATTAGAACAGGCTCTGTTAGACTTAAATTTATCTAAATTCACTGCTATACTTTGTTAAGAATCAACGTATTACCTCAAAAGAAAAGCAGCCTGTTTAAACAAATTTAAAAGTGTTATAATCAAAAATTAATAGAAACTAATACAGCTGCTCCTAATGGATTAGGGGCGACTTCTTTATGCAGCCTTGAGCTAAACTTCTTAATAAAAGATAAGACTTGAGCTAACTAAAAGATAAGAATTTTAAAATGAATCCAAATTTTCTTGATTTTGAACAACCTATTGCAGAACTTGAAGCAAAAATTGAAGAGCTGCGTTATGTAGGAAATGATACTGAACTGAATTTATCAGAAGAAATTTCCACTTTGCAGGGAAAAAGTAAAATACTTACTGAATCTATTTTCAAAGATTTAACTCCCTGGCAAATATCTCAATTAGCGCGTCATCCTATGCGTCCCTATACCCTCGATTATATCAATCTCATGTTTACTGATTTTGAAGAACTCCATGGTGACCGTGCTTATGCCGATGATGCACCTATTGTTGGTGGTCTGGCGCGTCTTGATGGTAATCCAGTGATGGTTATTGGCCATCAAAAAGGACGTGATACTGCCGAAAAAGTAAAACGTAATTTTGGTATGCCCCGCCCTGAAGGGTACCGTAAAGCTTTACGTTTAATGAAGCTTGCAGAACGTTTTAAATTGCCGATTTTGACCTTTATTGACACACCAGGTGCTTATCCCGGCGTTGGGGCGGAGGAACGAGGCCAAAGTGAAGCTATTGCCCGTAATCTGATAGAAATGGCAGAATTAAAAGTGCCGATTATTTGTACCGTGATAGGTGAGGGTGGTTCTGGTGGTGCTTTAGCTATCGGTGTCGGTGATCGGGTGAATTTATTACAATACAGTACTTATTCAGTTATATCGCCTGAAGGCTGTGCGACTATTTTATGGAAAAGTGCTGACAAAGCATCAGAAGCTGCCGAAGCGATGGGTATCACCTCCGTACGTTTAAAAGAACTCGGCTTAATAGATCAGATTATTGATGAACCTGTAGGTGGTGCTCATCGAGATCACGAAGGCATTGCCAAAAAGTTGAAACAGTCATTGCTGGAAACATTAGAACATCTTTTGGAAATGCCAACAGATCGATTACTGGACTCCCGATATGAGCGTCTGATGAAATTCGGTCATTATATTGAAAATTAACCACTGAAGATTAACTTGTTTGCATTATAAAGGTTAAAATGTGAAGCTTAATCACTTCTTCTATACATTGGGAGCTTTAACGGAGTAATGTCTATTACTCCCCAGGCTTTTCATTTTCATCTCCAGAAGCTGGCGAATACGGAAAAATACCTCATTGCCTATAGCGGCGGTGTTGATTCTCATGTCTTACTGCACCTTTGCTCACAACTCAAAAACTCTCCAAGCGGTTTTGACCAGACCTTTTCTGCTGTTTATATCGATCATGGTTTGAGTGCACATTCAAAAAAATGGGGCAGACATTGTCAACATATTTGTTTTGAATTAGATATCCCTCTGACAATTATTGAAGTGGATGCCAGGCAAAAAAATGGTCAAAGTCCTGAAGCATCGGCACGGACTGCCCGATACCAGGCTTTCAGCCATTTATTGGACAACAATGAATGTTTATTAACAGCACAGCATCTGGATGATCAGGCTGAAACATTGTTGTTACAATTACTTCGAGGTAGTGGTACCAAAGGCCTTTCATCTATGCCCAGAGTTAAGCCTTTTTCTAAAGGATTTTTATGTCGACCTATTCTGGACTATAAAAAACAGGATATTCTTGAATACGCCAGGCAGCATCAATTAGATTGGATAGAAGATGAAAGCAATCTGGAGCAACGCTTTGATCGTAACTATTTACGTCATACTGTGCTGCCAATGCTTGAAAAACGCTGGCCGGCGGTAAAAGAAAACTTTGCTAAATCAGCAGAAGTTTTAGCCGAGTCACAACTGCTGCTGGACGATATAGCAGATTCAGATATCCAGACTCTGTATTTTGTGAATTCCAATGGTATCACTGAGTATGATAAGCTGTTGGTAGAACCTATTCTAAAATTGCTGGTTTCTAATCAAGAACAGCAGCAACAGCAAGATTCCCCCCAGATATCATACCCCTGGCATAATAATTTGCTTCAGAATAACCATAAACAAGCTCGATTAAATAATTTGCTAAGGCATTGGATAAACCTTAACCATCTTCCCATGCCATCAAAAAAAATCCTGGAACAGATTGTCCATACCGTTATTCAGGCAAGAGAAGATGCTATGCCGCTGGTTTCCTGGCATCGAGATGCATTTCATTGTCAAGTGAGACGCTATCGGGA
>JAPVVU010000003.1 GCA_028571885.1 Gammaproteobacteria bacterium
TTAAACTGAAGTGCAAATTTATCGATAAATGTTTGTAGTTCGGATTTTGGTAAATGATTAACACCCGCTGCGGCTTTACGACCGCCGCCGCTTTCAAATTGGCGGCATAATTCATCGGCACCTGTTTTATTATTTAATGGTGCTCTGACACTGATTAAGTAACCATTATTTTCGTTTCGTGTGAGTACTGCATGAGCCCTGTCTGGAAATTGATTGACCAGTTCATTGCTGTAGACACCACTAATACGTCTGGCCCAGGTTTCATTGGGTAAAATAAAAAGTGCGATTTTATCCGTTTGATATTCAGCTTTTAATTTTTTGACGTGAGCATTGTCTTGTTCATAACCGGACTTTAAATCCTGAAAAACTGAATCGTTGTCCTTAATGAAATCAAGCGGGTTTTTATAAGGTAGTAACTTTGTGAAGAGTTCATCTGGTGCAAAATGCAGATCATTTATGTCAGCACCATAGCCGTTATAATTAATATAAATACCCAGATGTTTTAATTGATCGCTATCACTTTTTTCTACTTGATGCTGCTGGGCTAAAGTTTCTGCAGAAACATTCAGGTTGTCACCAAATGCACCAGTTATTGCCCACAGTGGAAATATTTCATTATTTTTCAGAGTGGCCAGATGTTGATTTATTAATAAGCTGGTACAAATATCAGGCTGGGTATCAATTAAAGTGGTCAGCTTCGGATGGTCTGGAATGTCGCCGCAAAAATGATGGTCAACATAAAATACATCGGCATTATTTTCAAGATTTCTTAACAAATCAGGGCGGTTTTTATCCAGGGAAATATCCAATACGTTAATTTGATCACCTTGTTTTGCATTGACTTTTTCTAATAATTTTATATCCCGCTTTATTCCAGTGATTAACTCAGACTGGCAGGGGAATGTGTGTCTTAATTGCAGCAGGGCACAGATACCATCTGCATCACCGTTAAATACATCATATGTTGTCATTATTTTACCAATTCTTTTTGTTTAAGGAACACCACAATTATCTGAGGTTTCTATATAACCTTCCCGGAATAAATAGAGATAAATCTCCTGCGCAGCTTCCATTGGTGAAAAGTTATTAGTATCAATTCTCAGTTCGGGGTTTTCAGGTGTATCATAGGGATCACTAATGCCGGTGAATTCTGGAATAATACCTTTTCTGGCTTTAGCGTACAGGCCTTTTCGATCCCGTGATTCACAGACTTCCAGAGACGTTGCAACATGAATTTCAATAAAGGCACCGTATTGCTCAATCAGAGAACGGGCATCACGGCGCATTTCTGTGTAGGGGGCAATTGGAGCACAAATGGCAATACCACCATTTTTTGTTATTTCATTAGCGACAAAGCTGATGCGTCTCACATTGATCATACGATCATTTCTGGAAAATCCTAACTCGCTGGATAAATTATGACGGACAATATCACCATCCAGTAGTGTGACAGGTCGTGCGCCTAACTCAATCATTTTTGCATAAATTATTTTTGCTAATGTTGATTTCCCAGAACCTGAAAGACCGGTAAAAAATAGAGTAAAACCCTGTTTGCAGCGTGGGGGGTAAGCATTGCTTAAAGCCCTGAGAACTTCAGGGTAACTAAACCACTCAGGGATAGTTTGATTATTATGGAGATAATTTTTTACTTCCTGAATGCTTAACATTTCACTGCTGAGTTTTTCTTTCTTTATGATAGAGAGGGGAAGAAAAGACTTTTTTTCAGCGACATAACGAGTTTCTTCTGCAGCAATAACTTTAATGCCCAGTTCTTCCTCATGTTCTGCTACATATTGCTGGGCTATAGAATGAGCATAAAACTTTTCAGCTGTTTGTTGGCTGCTATTTTGTACCCTGGCTGGTGGTGAAGCATGTTCAGGACCAATTAAAATATGTGAACAACCGTAGTTTTTGTTAATAATGGCATGCCATAACGCTTCTTTTGGTCCCGCCATACGCATGGCCATTGGCAGTAAGGACATAACAGCCAGATTAGACGGATAATATTTTTGTATTGCCTGATAGCAATGGACCCGGGCATAATAATCTAAATCACCCGGTTTTGTGGTACCAACAGTAGGGTGTATCAGAATATGGGCATTGGCATCACGTGCTGCTTTTAAGGTAATGTTTTGATGAACCTTGTGCATCGGCTGGCTGGTCTGAAAAGCGAGTACGTTACGCCAACCGCGGTTTTTAAAAAGTGCTCTTAATTCTGCTGGTGATGACCAGAGCTGTTCAAAGTCAAAGTGAGAGGGCATTTCTGTACCCTCAATTTGCCCGCCAATATAATGTGATTGACAATGATTGATTAAATAATCAACACCTGGATGAAGTTCAGAACTTGTTCCATAGATTGATTCAGCTTCTTGTTTTTTATCAGCTTGCCAGATATCAGAAACAGTTAATACCGCAGGCATAAAACCTTCAGTATCGCGTAGAGCAACTTTATCACCAGGACTTAATTTTTCTGCGAGTTCTAAACTAATGTCCAGAACGATAGGCATAGGCCATAATAAATTATTGGGCAGTCGAGTGGAATGAATAACTGTATCATAGGTTTTTTTATCCATGTATCCCGTTAATGGTGACATAGCCCCATTGATCAGCATTTCCAGATCACATAATTGTCGCTTGGTCAGGGTAATAGAAGGAAAATGTTCGGATTGTTGTTTTAAACTATCAGCCTTGTCTTTTTCAACAAGAAGGTTGATAAGATGACCACCATGAGGCATAAAATATTCCTAATTAAATAACAATTTCATCATTATAAGCGATATTGGATTTATTTTTGTAGGGAATAGTCTCTATATTGGATGCTTTTTAACTAATACAGGTCAATGATGTAATGCTTTCAATATGCTAGAATGCGAATATTAAGTAATCTTGAAGGAGATATTTTTAATCATGACTGAGACTGATTTAACACTAGAAGAGCTGAACAATGAAAATGAACAGCTGAAAAATGATAATGCGGCATTAAAAAAAGGCAATTCAAAAGCGGTAAAAAAGTTTATGCAGGAACAATCGCTTAAACCGTATCAGGCAGAATTGATTAAAATGCAGAAGTACCTGGAAGAGAATGGAAAACGAATGGTTATTTTGTTTGAAGGTCGGGATGCTTCTGGTAAAGGTGGAACAATTCGGCGTGTTACACGATATATGAATGAAAAGCATTATCGGATTGTCGCTTTAGGTAAACCAACAGAAGAACAAAAAACTCAATGGTTTTTTCAAAAATATATAAATCATCTTCCAGCGGGCGGTGAACAGGTTCTTTTTGATCGCAGTTGGTATAATCGCGCCATGGTTGAACCTGTTTTTGGTTTTTGTACGGATCAAGAATACAAAAATTTTATGAAAGGTGTGACTGGTTTTGAGAAAGATCTTGTTCGACAAGGCACTATCCTGGTTAAGCTGTATTTTAGTGTGACTAGAGAAGAACAGGCTCGCCGTTTTAATCGCCGTAAAACTGATCCTTTAAGACAATGGAAACTGTCTGAAGTTGATGTGCAGGCTCAGGAACGGTGGGATGATTTTACTAATGTAAAATATGAGATGTTGAAGAAAACACATACCGCCGCCGCACCCTGGACGATAATTCGTTCTAATGATAAGCATCAGGCGCGACTCAATGCAATGAAAACAATTCTCAACAGTGTCCCCTATGAACGTCTGGATCCAGAATTAGATTTTGTTCCAAATAGTAAGATTGTTTATTCAGGTGCTCATGAGATTGAAATAATGGAAGCTCAGAGACTACGTGAAGGTAAATTTGTAACTTAAAATCCATTTGTTGATTATAAATAACAGAGCGTTCGGGAATTAACTCTCCTGAACGCTTTTTTGTTTAAGTTGGGCGGGGAGGCTTATCGAAAAACTAAAAATAGTATACAATCAGGTCTATCGCAGCCGACTCATTTAATTGAATTTCCAGAACAGGCCTATTAGTGAAAAAAAAGCCAGTAAAAAGAAAATTAGTGAAAAAAAAATTTATTTTATCCAAAATATTTCTGCAAATTAACGTTTTCCCGTCCATTTTAGTTCTTAGCTTGTGTTTTCTTTCATTCAATCTTCATGCTGAACTGCAAAACCTTTCCAACAACACCAGCCTGAGCGGTGAATTTATTCAAGGCGGGATTGTGATTGGTCGAACAGTCCCTGAAAGCAGAGTTACTTATGATAATCAGGTGATTCGGGTTTCACCTGCGGGAAATTTTATTATTGGTTTTAATCGTGATGAGCCGGAGAAAGTTAAATTGAAAATTATTACGCCTGATGGTGCAATAATAACAAAAGAGCTCTATGTGAAACAAAGAGATTATAAAATTCAACGCATTGACGGTTTGCCGAAATCTAAAGTTTCCCCTGAAAAACCAGAAATATTAGCTCGTATTCGCAAAGAAGGGGCACAAGCTGCTCTAGCTCGTAAACGAGATGATGAACGCGCAGATTATTTGGAAACATTTATCTGGCCTGCAACGGGGGCTATTAGTGGTGTTTATGGAAGTCAACGAGTTCTTAACGGCAAGCCGAGGCGTCCACATTTTGGTGTTGATGTTGCTGCACCAACAGGCACTGAGGTTTTTGCACCGGCCTCAGGTGTGATTACACTGGCTAATCCGGATATGTTTTTTTCAGGCGGGACGATTATCTTAGATCATGGTCATGGACTATCGTCCACTTTTTTACATTTAAGCAAGTTATTGGTCAAATCGGGAGATGTCGTTAAACAAGGTGATTTGATTGCCAGAGTTGGTGCAACTGGACGTGTTACCGGTGCACACCTTGATTGGCGTATGAACTTATTTAAGCGTCGCGTTGATCCGCAATTACTTGTGCCGCCCATGGTTGTAACCACAGTTCAAAAACTGAATCCAAAATTAATTGAAGAGAATAAGCATTAACAGTGATAAATAACCTATTGAATATAATAAGTTTATTGTGCCTGTTGTTTTTTTCATCTGTGGTGAATTCTGCAAGTGTTGAAGTCTTTGTTTCCATTTTACCTCAGCAATATATTGTTGAACGAATTGGAGGTGATCAGGTTAATGTGAATGTAATGGTTAAACCGGGACAATCGCCAGAGACATTTGAACCTTCACCGAAAATGATGTCACTTTACTCAAAGTCAGATGTCTACTTTACTATCGGTTTACCATTTGAACAGGTTTGGATAGATCGTGTTGCTTCTCTTAATGATAATATTTTAATTGTGCCAACGCAGCCAGCTTCTTCTGATGCCTTGATAATTGACTTAGACTCAAATGACATAAGTTTAAAGGAGCAGACATCTGAACATCATCATATCCAGGATCCTCATACCTGGTTGTCACCGCTTTTATTTTTAAAGCAGTGTAAAATCATACTTCGTGAACTTGAGTTGTTATCTCCTGAAAATAAAGTAAAATTCAACTATAATTACAAAAGGTTAGTTAATGAAATTAATGTGATTAATGAATATATTGTCAGGCTATTTAAGCACAAGAATAAACATAACTTTATTACATTTCATCCGGCTTTTTCATATTTTGCACGTCAATATGGTTTAACTCAGATCGCTATAGAAATAGATGGTAAAGAGCCTTCAGCTAAACAAATTGCACAAGTTATTAATCGTATTAAGCATGAAAATGTGAATTATATTCTTATTGAAAAACAATTTAACCGGGTAATACCAGAAACTATTGCCAGGTCTGTTGGTGCTCAGCTTCTTGTGCTTGATCCGCTAGCTCTGGACTATTTAGTGAATATGAGAGATATTGCTGATAAAATTAACAGGGCGCTTTTTTAGCTATCACTTTAATCATTTTTTATTTTCAGAGATTTGTTCTTTATGACCCCAGTTATGACCAAAGACATGACCACTCCTGTTACAGAAAAAAAAGCTGCCATTGAAATAAAGGAGCTCAATTTTTCTTTTGAATCTTTATTGATTCTTGAAAATATTAATATGGTCATTGAACAAGGTGATTTTGCGGGCTTAGTTGGACCCAACGGCGGTGGTAAAACAACCTTATTGAAATTAATTCTTGGTTTGTATAAAGCGCAATCCGGTAAAATTTCAATCTTTGGGCAACCCTTAAAAAATCAGCGAAAGTTGATTGGCTATGTTCCCCAATATGCTAACTTTAATAGCGATTTCCCCATCTCAGTTCAGGACACTGTACTGCAGGGACGCCTTGGTATCAGCCGTTGTTTTGGCGGCTATTGCCAGAAGGATAAAGTCATTGCACAAAAGGTGATGCAGGAAACCGAAATACATAATCTGGCGCAGCGTTCAATACAATCATTATCCGGTGGACAGATGCAAAGAGTATTGGTTGCACGTGCCCTGGCTGCAGAACCTGAAATCTTACTTTTGGATGAACCGACAGCAAATATTGATCAACGGGCTGAAAAAGACATCTTTGACTTGTTCAAAACTATTAATCAACGTATGACTATACTCATTATTTCACATGATATTGGCTTTGTTTCAGACTATATTAATAAAGTGTTTTGTCTTAATAAAACGCTGGTTTGTCATGATTCTTCACCAGTGACCAGTGATACCATTCATACATTGTATGGAGGACATATCAGTGAGGTTCATCACCATCATCATTAGCGGATATTTTAGTAATTAAAAACTCTTCAGCGTTTTATTTATAAAAAAAGAAGTATCAATGTTTGAATTTTTTACAACTTTATCATCACATGCATTTTTACAAAATGCTTTACTTGGCGGTATACTTGCCAGTATTGGCTGTGGCCTGACAGGAAGCTTTGTAGTGGTTAACCGCATAGGTTATATGGCAGGCGGCATTGCACATTCAGTTTTAGGGGGAATGGGGATAGCCTATTATCTTGGAATGAATCCGTTTGCAGGCGCATTAATTGCTGCATTGCTGGCAGCGCTAATTATTGGTGTAATAAAGCTTAAATGGCAGCATCAGGAAGACACGACGATTGGCGCTGTTTGGGCGGTTGGTATGGCTATAGGAATTATATTTATAAGTAAATCAGATGGATATAATACAAACTTAATGTCATTTCTTTTCGGAAATATCCTCATTATTTCTGATGAACAGCTGTTTATTATGCTGCTGCTTGATATTATAACTATTATTTTTGTTGCTGTTTTTTATAAACAATTAGTCGCAATTTCCTTTGATATTGAATTTGCAACTGTTCGCGGCATTAATGTCAATTTATTTTATCTGCTCCTGCTCTGCCTTATTGCTATCACGGTGGTTCTGCTTATTCAGGTTGTGGGTTTGATTCTGGTCATTGCACTACTCACTTTGCCTGCAGCAATTGCCAAGCAATATGTTCACTCAATTGGTTTAATGATGTTGCTTGCTTCTGTGTTGGGTATGCTCTTTACTTCAACGGGATTGTTTATATCCTATGAACCCGATCTGCCTGCCGGAGCAACGATTATTCTTGTTGCTGGCGTGGCTTATTTTCTTTCCAGCTTATTTAAATCCCTAATCCGTTTTAAAGCCTGGTCATTTTTTAAACCATCGTCCCGTGTTAAATAATTGATTCGTTAATATATGCATATTGATCAGCAAATTCTTGAACTGTTCCTGGTTTCAATCTTTAGTTTTATCTTAGGTGCCAGTTTGTTTTGGCTGTATTTTCGTGCTAAATCAGCCCATCTTCTTAATCAATCTGTTAATAATCTACAAATTCAAAATGATGCAGAGCGAAAGATCCTTGAACTAGAGCTTGAAAATTTTGAAAATGAATTGGATATATTAAGGGAACAGTTAGCAGATAAAGAAAGCATTTTATACCAAAAAATTGATGAGCTTTCTAAAATGAATGAGCTTAAAGCAATTTATGCAACCCGTGCGGCACAAATTAATGATTATAAAGAAGCACTGGAAAAATCATCACTGAAGACACAGGAATTAAGGGAAGAATCTTATGAATATCAGAAGCAACTTTCTGAGATTCAGATAAAATCAGATGAAAAATTAAAAGCCGCTCACCTTATTATTGAAAATATTGAACAGTCAAAACAACAATTGAGTGAACAATTTGAGTTACTTGGAAATAAAATATTTTCACAAAATTCACATGAATTGAAACAATCCAATCAGCAGGAAATTACCAGCTTATTGACTCCTTTCAAAGATCAATTTACAGAATTTAAGCGCAAAGTGGAAGAAATTCATGAAATTGAATCCAGAGATAGAATCTCTCTTATAGGGCAAGTACAACAGCTTTCATCGCTTAATCAACAAATCAGTGAAGATACAGTTAATCTAACCAGGGCTTTAAAGGGTGATGTTAAATTTCAGGGAAATTGGGGTGAAATGGTCTTAGAAAATTTGCTTGAAAGTAGCGGATTAAGAAAAGATCTCGAATATATCATTCAGCCCAGTTTTCGTGGTGATGAAAATAATTTGTTACGCCCTGATGTGGTTATAAACTTACCAGATAAGAAAACAGTGATAATTGATTCTAAAGTTTCTTTAAAAAGTTACTCTCAATATGTTGCTGCAAAAGATGATAATGAGCGGAAATCATCACTAAAAAATCACCTGCAATCCATAAAAAATCATATTAAAATACTCTCTGATAAGGATTATTCGGCAATCAGTGAGTTACATTCACTCGACTTTGTGCTCCTGTTTGTGCCAATTGAACAGGCATTAATGCTTGCCCTTAATGAAGAACCTAATATTATATTTGATGCCTTTCAGAAAAAAATTATTCTGGTCAGTGCAACGACGCTATTAGCGACTGTACGCACTATTGAAAACTTTTGGCGTTATGATAAACAACAATCCAATGCCGAGGATATCGCTAAGAGAGCAGGGGATATGTTAGACAAATTTACATTATTTGTTGAAGAGTTAGAAAATATTGGTGTCCAGTTAGATAAGGCAAAAAGTAGTTATAATACTGCTCATAATCGTTTATTTAGTGGTAATGGCAACCTGATATCCAGAGCTAAGTCAATTCAGGAATTGGGAATAAAAGGCAAAAAAGAACGATGAATCAGCATTATGAAACACCTTTTGGTGATTTTAATCTTAAACGAATTCCAGATACTGACAAAAATCTCCAGGCCTGGAATTCGGCTGATTTATATATTCTCAAGCAATTGTTTACATGGGTTCAATCAGGCAAGCTGGATCTGTATAAGGCCAAAATTCTAATTCTTAATGATGCTTTTGGTGCTTTGAGTGTACCTATGTCACAATTTACCTGTGATTCTTATAGCGACTCTTTTATTAGTCATGAGACGACTATTCTTAATATAACAAATAATTGTCCTGAAAATATTGACAATATTAAGTTACTTAAAAGCACGGATAATCTTGAAAATAAATATGATCTGGTTCTTTTTAAAGAAGTAAAAAACCAAATATTTCTAAAAGATGAAATGCATGAACTTGCTCAATGCCTTAATCCAGGGGCTTTGATTTTAGGTGGTATTATGGCAAAGAATCTGCAAAAAAATACCCTTGAAATGATTAGTCAGGTTGTTGGTCCAGCTCATGCTTCATTGACCTGGAAAAAAGCCAAACTGATATTTGTCGATCACGCTGCTGCAAACCCATATCATGAAACTACAGATTCTGATAAAAGAGTATCTGTCAGACCAGCACATAGAAAAAATATTGTTAACTTTTCACTCGATAATTCAAGTGGGGTAGTTTATAGCCTGGCAAATGTCTTTTCCAGAAAAAAACTGGATATAGGGACAAGATTTTTTTTAGATCACTTTCCAACTGATAAATGTTACAAAAAAATTATTGATTTAGGCTGTGGCAATGGCGTTTTATCTTTAAAAGCTGCTCAGATGTTCCCAAAAGCCAGTATTACGTGTATTGATGAGTCCTATATGGCTGTTGCCTCGGCAAAAATGACTATGGAAGCTAATCTGCAAGTTGATGAGTATGATATCAAATATATAGCAGCAAATGCTTTAACTGGCTATGTTAAATCTTATATTGAAAATCATGTTAAAACTTATGTTGAAACTTATGTTGAAAATAGGGCTGATTTGATCTTATGTAATCCACCATTTCATCAGCAGTATGTTATTGGTGATGCGATTGCATGGCAAATGTTTAAACAGTCAAAACAGGTACTTGAGAAAGGAGGGGAGCTCTGGATTGTTGGCAATCGCCACTTAGGTTACCATTTAAAATTACAAAAAATATTTGGTAATCATAAAATAATCGCCACTAATAATAAATTTGTGATTATCAAAGCAGTCAAAGCTTAAAAAAATTCTTATTAGCTTTTAAATCTAAATTTAGTAGTGGTCGAGTATTTTTCTAATATGAGTACTCATGTATATCATACGTCATCATAAATATTAAATGTATCAATATGATTTCCATCTTTATTTAATATTTTTATACGTTCATCGGTGACAACCTTGGAGGCTGTTGTAAAAAACTCATTACTTTCAGCAACATCAGTAAAAAACTTCTTTTTTGCTTCAACAATGTCTTTTGCTTCAATTTCATGCTCAATAAATGCGGTATGTCTGAAAATGTACTTCATTTTATGAAATATTCCTAATCGTTGGGATAATGACTTTTACGGAAATAGTAACCTAATTTTTAGTTTACTATAGTATATGAATAGCAGAATATAAGCTTTTTATCAAGTTTTAAAAACATTTGCTTGCTTCATTAATGGCCGCAAAATAAGAGCGTCCTAATTGAGCCTTTTCATTATCGCTTACATTCATTATCCAGCCCAGATTAGTCATGTCAGTTGTTTTGTTGTTTATTAGCTGTTCAATGGTTAATAACTCACTGGATACATAATCATCCTTATCCCATAATCCTGGGGCAGATTGCGGGCCACTACTTAAACTATCAATGATATTTCGTTGATAGCTCTTATCATGGAACATTAAAAACTGTTTATTATTTTTGCTGATCAGTGAAAAAACATGCGCCCCGCAATGTCGGGGAAACTGGTATTCACAAACTGTTATTTGAGAATGATTTAGCGGCTTTTTAGGTTCATCACAATGGATATGGACTGTTTTGGATATTTTTACAATGTTCTTCGGGTCACCATAGCGGGAGTTGAAAATCTGGTTGATAGTTCTGGTGATAATATTATTTTTATCACTGCCTGATGAATTAGTTGTTTTCTTTATACTTTTAGTAGCTTCTTTTTCTGAAATATATTTGCTTTGAGAATTTATAGTATTTTTTGAGGGTATAATATTTGAGCTACTTTTTTTATTATTGTTTAAATTCTTTGCTGAGCTTTTAGCTATATTGGGTCGTGTATAGCGGGTAGTTCCAGATTCATTGTAAACGTCTGCTTCAATAGTCACCTTGTGTGCAACTGATAGGGTGTGTGTCTTTGAATTAACTGGCGTTGAAGCTCCAACGGGTCGATATTCATCATCATCAAATTTAGTGTTTAAGCTGCAGGCATGTAAAACAAGCAGACTGAGAAAGCTGAAAAAATAGGTTATATACTTCATCCAAGATACCGTTAATCCTTAACTTTTATTATTCCTGTAAAAATTCTATCAATTGTTAAACATTTTTACAAATATGAATACATTTAATTGTTGAGTCATAGAAGGGAGGGGTAGGTTATTACTTATATTTATTATGAATTAACCTTAAAAATTAAAAAATAATAGAATCACAAATTAATTTTATGCTACTATGTAGAAAAATTTGCAAATACTATAAGCCTTTCTCTATCTTGTTCTATTCAATAGATAACAAAGATGAGTTTTAAGTGTTGTGAATATCTAGAAATAATTAAAGGAATAATTATTATGCCACCTGTTACGCGCCTGGGTGATCTGTGCACAGGACATGGATGTTTTCCACCAAGAGCCTCTATATCAGCTAGTCCAAATGTATTTGTTAATGGCATTCCCGTAATTCGAGTCGGTGATACTTATGCACCTCATGGATGCAGCAAATGTAAACCCCATCCAGGAAACCTTACATCGGGATCATCATCGGTCTTTGTTAACGGTATACCTGTGGGTCGGATTGGTGATTCAATCAGTTGTGGTAGTTTTGTAAAAGATGGAAGTCCTGATGTTATTATTGGTGGTTAAATCTTTGCGTTTTTTTTAAATTTTTTAAATGTTATTGTTCTCCCACAGGATTGGGTGTTTTTTTATAAGGATATTTATGAATACTAATCATTTAGTATTTAAATTAATAAGTTTAATCGCTGGTTTATTTTTATTAGTTTACTTCTCAGTTTTTATGCGTGCTGCCAATCTCCGTGGATTCATATCGTCAGGAGGTCTTGAGTTTTCTCGTCAAAAAAACATCCGATTACCTAATCAAGCACTCGTTTATCTTCCTATCCTGCTGATGATGGAACGCCCAATCGAACGTAATTGCATGATTACGGCTTAAATTATGACTGAATCTCAAGAAATATTATCCGAAATTGGTTTAAAACCAATTTCTATTGATCATCCTGCCGGAATAAATGTTCGTTATGATGAGGACTTTGAATTTGTAGAAGATGAATTATCAAAACAAGGATCAATGATTGATAGGGGACAAGTTAACTGGGATAAAGTGACAGAGGCCAGCATTAATATTTTGTCCAATAAATCTAAAGATCTGAAAGTATCCTGCTACTTAATTCGTTCTTTATTTGAAAACAAAGGCTTGTCTGGCTTAGAAGCTGGTCTTAATGCCAACTATCAACTGCTGACAAATTTTTGGGATGATTTATTTCCAATAAAGAAAAAGGCAAGAGCAAACGCTTATGAATGGTTGTCTAGTAAATTTGAGTCGAGTAAATTTGAATCTCTACTTGATAATATCGAACCTGATCTGGAATCATTAAGTTATTTAGAAAATTCCTATGCAAGCATACAAAACATTGAACAGTTTCTGAATGAAAAATTATCTGACGATGCGCCGGCACTAGGTAATTTTCGTCGTATGATTTATGAATTAGTTGAGCCTGCAAAAGAACTAAAAAATATTGATAATAAAAGAGAATCGAATCTACAAACGATACAGGTATCTGAGAAAAATATAAATCAGACAGTAGTAAATAGTGAACATGCTAGCGGAAAGAATTCTAAAAATGATATTGATATCGGTGCAATTGAAAATCAGATACCTGAATCAGCCCATTCTGAACATAATAATTTGAACAAAACTGTTGCCAGTAATTTAAATGCACCTATAGTGCTTGCAAGTGAAAAAGACAAAAATAAAATCATTAGACAATGTCATGAAACCTTAAGGGACCTCTCGTCCTGGTCCATAGATAAAACATTAGATTCACCATCTGCTTATGCAATTAACCGTTTTTCAACCTGGATGGGTATTTCTCAACTGCCTCTGCACAATAATAATGTAACACCCTTGAAACCAATCCCAAAAGATAAAATTAGTCTCTATACCAATTTATTCAATAATAAAAATTTTCAGTCGCTTATTCCACAAGTTGAATTAAGCTTTTCAAAATCCCCTTTTTGGCTAGATGCACATCGTTTAGTGTCCATCTCTTTGGAAGCATTGGGTATGAGTGATTCTTCTAATCAGGTTAAAGAACATCTGGGTGTATTTTTACGCCGTTTTCCGGCACTAGTTGATTTGAAATTTTCAGATCAATCTGATTTTGCTGATCAACTAACCAAACAATGGATCAATTCTGAAATTTTAGCAAAAAATTCAAACCAGACTACTCTAGCTGCAGACACAAATGATGATTCAGAATATGAAACAATTACTTGTGAAGCACGTGATTTAGTAAAACAAAAAAAAATGAAAGAAGCAATTAAGCTTTTTAAAAAAAATATTCTTTTGCAGTTAGATTTGAGGAAGAAAACTTTCTGGAAATATTATCTTGCACGATTTTGTTTTGACAATGGGGAACAGAAATTAGCTTTTTTCCTTTTAAAGGAAATTGATGGATTTTTACAAAAAAACAACTTACAATGCTGGGAACCAGATTTAGAAAAGAATGTAGTTTATCTTTTGATTCAGTCTCTTAAAAATTCGTCTGTTCTCGAAATTCTACAGGGAAATCCTGTTAATTTAACTCAGACTGAAGGGTGTTTTCAAGCAGATGGCTCTTCAAGTTCCAAAGGCTTTTTAACAGCTGATGAGACAAGTAAGACTCATGAAACTAAAGAAATGAACAAACTTTATTCTCGACTATGCCAACTGGATCCGGTACTTGCTTTGGATATTAAATAAAATGTAATTATTTGAAAAAGTAAAAAATCGGGATAGGGCTTAAAGCCTTCTAACAGTTATATGCTATCCAAGCAGAGTCTTACTCAATAATTGTTATTGATTGGAATAATTTGACAAAAACATAATGGATTTATAAGGAGTAGTATCATGGCCAAAGAAGGCTCAGTCGCACCTAAAGAACGCATCAATATAAAATATTCCCCCAGTACTGGAGACAGTAAAGAAGAAATTGAATTACCATTTAAAGTGATGGTGATGGGTGACTTTACACAGCAGGATGATGCACGTCCAGTAGAAGAAAGAAAGCCTATCAGCATTAATAAAGATAATTTCAATGAGGTTTTAAGCAAACAAAAATTAACGATTGATATGAATGTTGCTGATAAATTATCGGATGCTATTTCAGGTGAAAGCTCTGATGAAGAGAACTCTGAATTGGCAATCAATCTCGCATTCAACTCTTTAAAAGACTTTGAACCAGAAAGTATCGTTAGACAGGTTCCGGAACTTAACAAACTATTGGAACTTCGTGAAGCGCTCGTTGCCCTTAAAGGACCATTAGGAAACGTTCCCTCATTTAGAAAAGAAATTCAATCAGTTCTTGATGATGATAGTAAAAAGCAACAACTCATGTCAGAGTTGAATATTAATTCAAATACATAAATAATCAAAAAGAGTAACTTGTTTTACTTTTGCTACATTCATATTTTTATATGAAGTTTATAACAAGGGTAAAAAACTATTCAGGATGATCTTTAAAGAAAGGAGTCTTTTATGTCTGCCAGTCAGGAAACTGTGACTGAAGAACAACAATCAGAAACGAGCTCATTGCTTGATTCAATTGTCAGTCAAACCAAACTAAAACCAGCTGATGAAGGTTATGATGTTCAACGTAAGGGTGTGAGCGCTTTTATTTCCGAACTCATAAAGCCTAAAAACAAAGAAGAACGCATAAATAAAAATCTTGTTGATAAAATGATTGCTGAGCTTGATCAGCAACTGAGTAAACAACTTGATGAAATAATGCACCACAGTGAATTTCAAAGTCTTGAAGCTTCCTGGCGTGGACTGAAATTATTAATTGATCGTACTGACTTTCGTGAAAATATTAAAGTGCAGCTTTTGAGTGTATCAAAAGATGATCTGTTAGATGATTTTGAAGATGCCCCTGAAGTTGTAAAATCTGGTTTGTATAAGCAGGTTTATTCCTCAGAGTTTGGTCAGTTTGGTGGTGAGCCTGTTGGCGTAATGATCTCTAACTATCAACTAAGTCCTGCAACACCTGATGTTAAATTAATGCAGCATGTTTCTAATGTTGCAGCTATGGCACATGCGCCATTTATTGCCAGTGCAGGACCTCAATTTTTTGATTTGGATACATTTGAAGGTCTGCCGAACTTAAAAGATTTGAAATCAATCTTTGAAGGTCCAAAATATGCAAAATGGAATTCTTTTAGAGAGTCTGAAGATTCACGATACGTTGGCTTAACAATGCCAAGATTTCTATTAAGACCCCCTTATGATTCTGAAGAAAATCCGGTTAAAGTGTTCAATTACGAAGAAAATGTTTCTCATGATCATGAACATTATTTATGGGGTAATACATCATTTACTCTGGGTTCAAGACTAACTGATAGTTTTGCAAAATTCAGATGGTGTCCAAATATTATTGGGCCGCAAAGTGGTGGTTCTGTTGATGACTTACCCTTGCATCATTTTGAATCAATGGGCGAAATCGAAACTAAAATTCCAACTGAAATTTTGATATCAGATAGAAAGGAATTTGAACTCGCGGATGAAGGTTTCATTCCGCTAACCATGCGTAAGGGTACCGATAATGCCGCTTTTTTCTCAGCCAATTCCACACAAAAAAATAAGCGCTTTCCAAATACACCTGAAGGTAAGGTTGCCGAAACCAATTTCAAGCTGGGTGCACAACTTCCCTATATGTTTATTATTAACCGTCTGGCTCATTATCTTAAAGTGATTCAGCGTGAAAATCTTGGTACATGGAAAGAACGTAGTGACCTGGAGCGTGAACTTAATGCCTGGATTCGTCAGTTTGTTGCTGATCAGGAAAATCCAGCTGAAGAAGTTCGCAGCAGAAGACCTTTACGTTCCGCCAAAGTTGAAGTGACTGAGGTGGACGGTGAACCGGGTTGGTACCGTGCTTCACTGCATGTCAGACCACACTTTAAATACATGGGCTCTGATTTTACCCTTTCACTGGTGGGAAAACTTGATAAATCATAAGTTTTTCTAAAATCTGTTAATAATTGATACATTGGAATATATAATCGATGTTCCACTGTATCAGTGTCTCTTTTTAATTGAACCTGTATAATATTGCTGAGTCTAAGAAATAACTCTTAACTGTTATTAAGCAAAAGCATTGGCATATTATATGATTAAATTTTCCATTCTACTGTTTGTCACCTTTTTTTCTTCTCTATCAAGTGCTCAGGTCAATAAAACGCTGGATCAGTTTTACCAGTCGACCCAAAGCTTACAGGCTGGTTTTGAACAGACAATTCGAAATGCTCGTGGAAAAGTTATTGAACAGTCCATTGGAAGCCTTATTTTAAGTCGTCCAGATAAGTTTATTCTGGAATATACGGAACCTGCAGAACAAAAATATATTTCAAATGGTAAAACTATCTGGATTTATGATGTCGAGTTAGAACAGGTTAATATTAAACATATTGATGAAGGAGTCGGGGATTCACCCGCTTTGCTGCTCAGTAGTAATGATAATATATACAATCATTATGAGGTTAGTGATGTCAAAGTTAGCCATTCAGATGGCTTAGACTGGGTGCAATTACTCGCCAGGGATCCAGAAATGACCTTTGAAAAAGTTTTATTGGCATTTAAAGGTAATATTTTAATGCAAATGATAATGCATGATAGTTTTGGACAGGTCACCGATCTGAAATTTTCTAAAATTAAAATAAACAAACCTTTTGCAAATAGAAAGTTTAATTTTGTTCCTCCCGATGATGTTGATGTCATTGGTTCTGCTCGTGCACAATAACTCTTTTTCTACTAAGCAGGGTGATTTACTCGATTCACATGAACATATCCCTGTCCATGGCAGCAAAGTGAGCTCTCCTTTAGCTGATAGAATGCGTCCTGATTCTCTGGATAATTATTTGGGTCAAACTCATTTATTGGGTGAAGGTAAACCCTTAAGAGTTGCCTTACAAAGTGGTAATCCCCACTCAATGATATTTTGGGGGCCGCCAGGAGTGGGGAAGACGACGCTTGCTCGTCTTATTGCTCATTATGCTGAAGCCCAGTTTCTGTCCATTTCAGCTGTTCTTTCAGGGGTTAAGGAAATTCGTCAGGCAATAGAGCAGGCAAGACAACACTTTCAAGTATATCAACAGACAACGGTTTTGTTTGTTGATGAAGTTCATCGCTTTAATAAATCCCAACAGGATGCTTTTTTACCCTATATTGAGGATGGTACATTTGTTTTCGTCGGCGCAACGACAGAAAACCCCTCATTTGAACTTAATAATGCCTTATTATCCCGTGCCAGAGTGTATCTATTAAAGATTCTTAGTCAAGTTGAACTACTTGAGCTATTGGATCTGGTGTTACAGGATAAAGAACGGGGTCTTGGCGTACAGGAAATAGTGATTTCTGATGTCGATAAACTGCATTTAACGGCTGCTGCTGACGGTGATGCCAGAAAACTGTTAAATTTACTGGAAATTGCGGCTGATTTGGCTGAATCTGTAGAGGGTAAAAATGTTATTAATTCAGATGTAATTACCCAGGTTGTATCTGGTACCAGCCATCGTTTTGATAAAGGTGGCGATTTATTCTATGACCAAATCTCTGCGTTTCATAAATCTGTACGTGGTTCCTCGCCTGATGGAGCCCTGTACTGGATGTCACGAATGATTGAAGCAGGTTGTGACCCTCTTTATATCGCACGACGTTTGCTTGCAATTGCTTCAGAAGATATCGGCAATGCTGATCCACGAGCTATGCAGATTGCTTTGAATGCCTGGGATGCATTTGAACGTCTAGGTCCAAAAGAAGGTAATCGAGCCATTGCTCAGGCTGCTGTTTATTGTGCGTTGGCAGCAAAAAGCAATGCTGTTTATTTAGCGTTCAATGCATCGATGGCTTGTGCAAAAGAATCGGGTTCCCTGGAAGTCCCTATACATCTACGCAATGCCCCAACAAAACTCATGAAATCATTAGGTTATGGTGAAGAATACCGTTATTCCCATAATGAAGCAGAGGCTTTTTCTGCTGGTCAAACCTATCTTCCTCCTGAGCTGGTTGATAATCATGATTTTTCACCCCTATTTTATTCCCCGCAATCCCGTGGTCTTGAGATCAAACTTAAAGAAAAACTGGAATATTTACAGTCTTTGAATAATAAATCAAAAATGTGATTTTAAACACACTATTCTATTAGCTCTTAAGGTTCTGTTAAGGTTCATTTATTAAACTGATTTCAATGGTAATTTTATTGGAGTTAAGATCATGACTATGACCACAGAAAAAGATAATATTGCTTTACTTTCTAGTCATAAAAACCTTCAGCTTGAAAAAGTGTATCAGCAAACATTTTCTGCTGAAATCAACTATTTCAAGCAAGGTATGCCTGGGCGGGCACATCTGGAAGAATTCATTCATGGTGTTTATAAAAAATTCTATAATGCTG
This sequence comes from Gammaproteobacteria bacterium, assembly GCA_028571885.1. Classification (GTDB taxonomy): domain Bacteria; phylum Pseudomonadota; class Gammaproteobacteria; order GRL18; family GRL18; genus GRL18. The sequence continues at coordinate 18,868 of JAPVVU010000003.1, forward strand.
ATATTCAAGAGTTTTATCCTAACCTTCTTGCTATTGAATCTAATGCTGACGACAAACAGTCAATTAAAGCAGTAGCAGGTGTTCGTTGTGCAGAACACGAATCTTTATTTTCTGAATACTATCTGCCCTTTAATCTTGAAGATGAATTAAGTCACATTTGTGGAAAGTCTGTTTCACGTAATACTATTGTTGAAGTGGGAAATCTTGCACCTGCTAATATAGGTCAAATGCGTTGGTTAATTACATCAATCACAGCATTTTTATACTCTGCTGGTTTTGAATATCTTGTTTTTACGGGTGTGCCTGGAATCTCTAATTCCTTTAAACGTATGAATATTCCACTAAAGGTTTTGGCTGAAGCCAAACATGAGAGTCTGCCTTTGGAAATTCAACACAAATGGGGACCTGAATATTACCAAAATAAGCCTATGGTCTTTTTGGGGGATATTGCACAAGGTTATGAGATTATGAAAGAAATAATTTATAATTCCCCTCTTAAGCAAGATAAAAAACTCATTCCTCTTTTTGAACGAGCCTGTGATGCTGGTTCTCAAGCCCGGCTTGACATGAACCACTCAATGGATAAAGTCGCTTGAACGAACTGGATTCAAAAATTCGTGAGTTCGCAAAAAAAAATCCAGATAAACTGGCGATTCAAGGTGATACTGTTTCCTTTAATTATCAGGAGCTGTTGGATGAAATCGAAACAGCAGCCTCTTCTCTTGGGTTAACAAGTGATGATAAGCAGCAAACCTTTGCAATTCTTCTAGATAATCATCCTGCCTGGGCTGTATTAGATTTGGCTCTTTTGTTTAATAAGCAATGTACAGTACCTTTACCACATTTTTTTTCTACTAAACAATTAAAGCATGCCTTGCTTGATTCAGATGCGGAACATATCATTTTAGATGAATCCGCCATTAACACTCCGCTGGTAAATGACTTAGATGACATTATCTTAACCAAAGCAAGTTTTTATATTGCTGAAAAGAAACTTTACTGGTTTCGTATTAAGAACAAGACAGCGATATCATTTGACCAGGAACATAAACAGAAATCAATACAAAAAATAGCTAAAATCACCTATACCTCGGGAACAACATCTAATCCCAAAGGTGTACTTTTATCTGAAGAAGTAATTATGTCAAAAGTTGTTTCACTTTTGGCTGCCAGTGAAGCAAATGAAAATGATGTTTCTCTTTCCATCTTACCTTTATCAACTTTACTGGAAAATATTGGTGGTCTTTATGTGCCATTGTATTGTGGTGCAAGCGTTATCCTTTTGTCGCCGGAGACAACGGGTCTTTCAGGTTCAAGTCAACTTAATCAAAATAAATTGCTGCAGGTGATACAGACCTATAAGCCAACCGCATTTATTATAATTCCTCATTTGTTACTGTTGTTTGTTAATGCAATTTCCAAAGGTTATCAGCTGCCTGTTTCTCTGCGCTTTATTGCTATGGGTGGCGCGCCTGTATCTAAAAAAGTGCTTGATTTGGCACAAAATCAGAAAATTCCTGTTTATGAAGGCTATGGTTTATCTGAAGCAACATCAGTCATTTCTGTCAATAATCCCTCAATTAACCGTCCTGGTTCGGTGGGAAAAGTTTTGAATTGCCATAAAGTCAAGATTAGTGAAGAGGGCGAAATCCTTGTTAAGGATAATCTCTTTAATGGTTATTTAGGACAAAAAAGTATAGCTAAAAATGAATTTTATGCGACGGGTGATTTAGGCTATTTTGACGAAGATGATTTTCTATATATTACAGGTCGTAAGAAGAATGTGATTAATACTTCATTTGGCCGTAATATTTCACCAGAATGGATTGAAAAAGAACTTGAGGCAATTCCCCTCATTGCACAATGTGTGGTTTATGGTCATGGAAAGCCGAGTTTGGTTGCACTTCTGGTGTTAAGGGAAATTGAATTGCAAAAAGTTGTGTTAAAGAATATATCGCAGGATACGAAGACTGACGTTTCTAAAAAAATTGGTGAATTAATAAATAAACTTAATTTGCAACTGCCGGATTATGCAAGGATCAGCAATTTTGTATTAGCAGATAGTCCTTTTAGTGTGACTAACTTTCAATTAACCGGCACAGGAAGACCAAGGCGAGAAATAATATATAAGGCATATAGAGAGCAGCTTGAACAGTGTTACGACACTGGCTCTGATTTAATTGAGAATAATTTAATAAAGAAGACATGACGGAGACTTTGTGTGAGTAATTTTTTTGATTTATTAATGGCTTCAACTGAAGAGGAACGTATTAAGTTTCAGCAAATTGAGACCTTGAAAAAAGGTAGTACAGGTGATATCTCATTAAAAAGTTATCAGGAGTTTCTAACTCAGGCATATCATCATGTTAAACATACGACACCATTATTAATGGCCTGTGGTAGTCGAATTCCTCATAATAAAGAATGGTTGCGTAATGCTATTGCTGAATATATTGAAGAAGAACTGGGTCATCAGGAATGGATTTTAAATGATATTGCTGCTACAGGCCTGGATTCAGAATTAGTTCGTTGTGGAGTGCCTCATCAATCAACTGAACTGATGGTTGCTTATGCTTACGATATGATTTCGCGTATTAATCCGGTCGGTTTTTTTGGTATGGTTTTAGTATTAGAAGGTACAAGTGTTGCACTGGCAACCAATGCTGCTGAAAAAATACAGAAAAATCTAAATCTGCCTGATTCAGCATTTAGCTATTTAAAATCTCATGGTTCTCTGGATATTGAACATATGGGGTTTTATGAAAAATTAATGAACCGTGTGAGTGATAGTGAAGATCAAAATGCTATCATTCATGCGGCTAATATGTTTTACAAATTATATGGTGATGTTTTTCGTTCAATTCCACTTTAATTTTAGCTTTTACAGTGTAGTATAAATCGATATATTAAAAATAGAAAACAGGATGCAAAAATGAATATTAGTTTAAAAAGAATAGTTGATTGTGTACCTTCCTTGCCAATAAATTTAGCTTTGGTTTTAAGCCTAAGTCTGGTTATGATTAACCCCGCTTTTGCCGATACTCTTGACGAGACAATTCATTCTTTGCAGAAAGAGTGGGCAATAGCAAATTATAAAACTTCAGACTCTGATCTGGAAAATGCATTTGAAAAACTCACAGTCAAAGCACAGGACGCAGTTAATTTATTTCCGGATAAAGCTGAGCCTTTAATCTGGAATGCAATTATTGTCAGTTCAGATGCAGGTAAAAATGGTGGTTTTGGTGCACTGGGCAAGGTAAAAGAAGCGCGTAATTTATTACTTAAAGCAAAAAAAATTAATCCAGAGGCTTTAAGTGGATCTGTATACACGTCATTAGGCAGTCTTTACTACCAGGTTCCTGGCTGGCCGCTTGGATTTGGTGATGATGAGCAAGCAGAAGATTACCTAAAAAAGGCATTAGCAATTAACCCGGACGGTATTGATCCTAATTATTTTTATGGTGATTTTCTTCTTGAAGACGGGCAATATAAAGAAGCAAAAATTTATTTTGACAAGGCATTAAAGGCACCTGCACGTAAAGAGAGGCCTCTGGCAGATGAAGGTCGACGTGGTGAAATAGCTGCAAAGTTAAAGATAATCGCACGCTATTAGAAGCTGCAGGATGCGACAATAGGACTCTCATATGACAAAATTATCAGAACAACGTATTATTCTAACGGGAGCGACTGGCGGCATTGGGATTGAACTGGCAAAGCAACTTGTTGCTCAGGATTGCAAACTTGGTCTTGTCAGCCGTTCTCTGGAAAAGTTAGAGCAACTTGCAGGTCAGTTAAAGACCGATAAAAAGAATATCTGTTTGATTTGTGCTGATATTACTTCCGCTGAAGGTCGTCAGGAAATTATTGACAATATGGAAAAAGCCTTTCATGGCTATGATATGTTAATTAATACGGCAGGCATTATGGATTTTACCTCATTAATTGATCAGTCTGATGAGCGAATTGAAGCGGTTTTCCAGACTAATGTGATAGCCCCAATGCAGCTTTGTAAAAAAGTACTGCCTTATATGCTGGCGCAAAACAAGGGGCATATTGTTAATATAGGCTCAACCTTTGGTTCCATTGGCTTTGCCTGGTTTACTTCTTATTCTACCAGTAAATTTGCTTTGCGTGGTTTTTCACAGGCTTTACGAAGAGAATTAGCTGAAACGCCTGTTAAAGTATCTTATATTGCACCCAGAGCAGTAAAAACATCACTTAATTCAAGTGCCGTGTATAAAATGGCAAAAGAAGTTAAAATGAATATGGATAATCCTGATTTCGTTGCCAAACAAATTCTTCAGTCCATCATTAAAGATCATAAAGAAAAATATTTAGGCTTTCCTGAATCGTTATTTGTTAGAATTAATGCAATTCTTCCCGGTCTTGTTGATATGGCAACACGGTCTCAAAATAAAATAGCTCAAAAATATATTCGATAATATTTTAAAACATTAAATTGATCCTTATAACGTTAAATTTCTGTGCGGTTATGCCATCAATTATGTTTACAAGGTTAAATAATGCAAATATTACTTGTTGAAGATGATATTTCTTTAGCTGATGGTCTGCAACACGCACTTAATCGTGAAGGTATTACGGTTAATCATGTAGCAAAAGGAAAAGAGGCTATACATGTTGTAGAGACTTTTCCTCCGGATATTGTGCTGCTTGATCTCGGTTTACCCGATATGGATGGATTGGAAGTGATTAAAATCTTGCGACAAAAAAAAGTCACTACACCTATTCTTATATTGACTGCTCGTGGTTCTGTACAGGATACCGTTTCCGGACTTGATTGCGGAGCCGATGATTATTTAGCTAAACCATTTGAAATACCTGAGTTATTGGCTCGTATACGTGTTCTTGAACGTCGTATTAGTACCACAGCAGAATCCAATAAGATCATTATCGGCTCTATATCTCTCGATACTGAGAGTATGCAGGTCAAAACCGATGATAGGGAACTCATCTTATCAAAAAGTGAATATATGCTTCTTAAGGCACTTATGCAAAATGCGGGAAGGGTGCAGACACGCGAGCATCTTGAGTCCCAATTGTATAGTTGGGGAGAAGAAGTAAGTAGTAATGCACTTGAAGTTCATATACATCATTTACGAAAAAAAATTGGTGTAGAATTTATAAAAACAATTCGTGGCGTGGGTTACACCATCAATAAAGTCTAAAATTTAAAGTCAAGAGTCAAGAGTTAAAGTATGAAATCAATTCGCTTTTTTTTGAGTATTGTTATTCTTTCAACTATCACTCTAATGGCTTTTCTGTCTGCATTAAACGGCTATCGTGATAGTATGACCAAAGCTGAACAATTATTTGATTCTGAGTTGATGGATAAAGCGCATCTGCTTTCAATCGTATTTTCCGCGCTTCATATTAAAAATAAATCCCTTAATACTGATGTTTCTCTGATTGACTTAGAAAGTGAGTCTGGAAAAATTGACAATGGTTTAACTGATGAAACCAGGGGGGAAGATTTTAATGATCATTTTTTCGCCTTTCAGATTTGGCAAAATGACCAGCTGTTATTACGCTCCCTTCATGCACCTGAAACGGCTATAAGCCAATTTAAACAAGGATTTCAGGATATAAATTTTTTTAATCATCGCTGGCGTGCATACAGTTACTATAATCAGCGTTCCAACCTGTGGATTATTACCACAGAACGTAAGGATATACGTTATGTGTTAGCTGAAAATATCGTTTTAGAAACCATTTTACCCGTAGTTATTATGTTACCGTTTTTAGGTATTCTTATCTGGTCTATCATCACTTATGGTCTTTCGCCTTTAAGAACATTGGCAAAAGAATTAGGCAGTAAACGAGCAGATGATCTTACTCCTTTAGCCATTGACAAACAACCTGTTGAATTAATACAAGTGGTTAATTCAACTAATGATTTATTAAAGCGCCTCAAAGCATCTTTTTTTCGTGAAAAACGTTTTGCTTCTGATGCTGCACATGAACTGCGAACCCCCATCAGTGCCATTAAAGTCCATTTGCATAATTTATCACATTTAATACCACTGCCTGAACTTCCATCAGCTAAAAATAGTTTTCTCCAATTACAATCATCAGTGGATCGAATGGGGCATTTAGTTGAACAAATATTAAATTTAAATCGAACCTCAGCAGAGCAGTATGTGACACGTTTTACTGAACTTGATATTTATAATATTGCCCAGGATGTTATTGTTAAAGAATATGCTCATTTTGAAGAGAAGCAACTTAAAATTGCCTTAGAAGGTGAACATTGCCATATAAATGGTGAGCAGTTTGCACTAGAAATTTTGTTACAAAATCTTCTTACTAACGCCTGCAAATATACACCAGAAGGAGGTTCTGTTTTAGTCAATATCAGTAGTGATGACAATAATGTCTATTTGAATGTAGAAGACTCAGGGCCTGGTGTACCTGAAGATCAATATGAACGATTATTTGATAGATTTTATCGACTTAATGGCGATTGCCATACTTCGGGAACTATTGGCTGTGGTCTTGGTCTTGCAATTGTTCAGCAAATCGTTGAACTTCATCATGCAAAAATTTCATTGGGCCAGTCAAGTTTCCTCAATGGTTTATTAGTCAGGGTTATTTTTCCAAAAGAGGGTGCTAAATGAATGCCGCTATGATTAATAAGACCTCTTTTTTTATATTAAGGGTGACGATCATCATTTTTATTTGTCAGTCAATAGTCTATGCTGCAACCCCTGTGATTGATATTGAAATCCGTAATCATTTATTTATCCCCTCTGAAATTGTTATTCCAGAAAACACAAAAGTTAAGCTTGTTATTCATAATCATGATGAAACAGATGAAGAATTTGAAAGTTATGAACTTAATCGTGAAAAAGTTATTATTGGTCAACGTAAAGGTATTATTTTCATTGGACCATTACCGGCAGGAGAATACCCTTTTTTTGGTGAGTTTTTTCCAAAAACAGCTCAGGGAAAAGTGATTGTTAAGTAAAGAATTAAGTAAAGAATTAAATAAAGCGTTAAATAAAGCGTTAAATCGAATATTGAATATAAGCTTAAATACAAAGCTAAAGAAAACAATATTAAATAGGCACAGATTATGTTATTAAGCTCTGTTATTATCGTTCTGCGTGAAGTCCTTGAAGCCGCTTTGCTCTTTAGTGTTCTCATCGCTTTGTCAAAACAAATGGGACTCAATTCTCGCTGGATTATCTGGTCTTTACTTTTAGGTGTATTGGGTGCTTTTACTTATGGGATGAATATTAATAATGTCTCTGAATGGTTTGACGGGGTTGGTCAGGAAGTAAGTAATGCACTGATGCAACTGACCATATATTTTATGTTGGTTGTTTTTATGTTGATGCTCTATCATTTTTCATGTAAACAGAAAGTTTCAAAGTTTCCCTTAAGTCTGATTATGATTATGATTATCTTATTGGCAATTACTCGAGAAGGCGCAGAGATTATTCTGTATTTTTTCAGTGTCACGCATAGCCAGAATTATTATATGGCTGTGCTTGTTGGTATGACAATTGGTGCAAGTATCGGAATTAGTATTGGTATACTGTTTTATTATTTATTGAGCAACCTTAAACCTGAACGTTCAATATTTATTGGTCTGGTTTTATTGTTATTAGTTTCAGCAGGCATGATTTCACAGGCTTCTTTATTACTTATTCAGGCAGACTGGCTGCCATCACAATTACCATTGTGGGATACATCTGAACTGCTTTCTGAAAAATCTGTTACGGGCCAGTTATTGTATGCATTGCTTGGCTACGAAGCAACACCTACTGCAATACAGGCTGGTTTGTACTTACTTGGATTAATTTTTCCTATTAGCATAATTATGGGTTTAAAATTTACCTATACCAGAAAAAAGATATTATCAGATCGGCCTACAAAGCAATAATTCATCAGTATGTTTATTAATAAATCAAAGTGTTTTAAATGTCTCACACTATTGTTCATTTTTCAATGGGCTAATATGTATAGTCATGTTGCTTTTTCTGATGGTTCGTTTATAGATAAAGTTTATCATCCCTATGTACAAGCTCATGAAAAAGAAATTGAATGGCGCTGGAATATTCAAAAAGACAATGGCAATAGTGATGATGCGCGATTGAGGGATAA
>JAPVVU010000004.1 GCA_028571885.1 Gammaproteobacteria bacterium
ATTGGTAATGTAAGCAATAAAGTCATTCACCAGATCAGAATGGCTGGTCGCTCGAAAACCAATGGAATAACTCATGCTTTCACCCAGAGAAACACCATGATGAGACACACCTGCGGGTAAATACATCATGTCCCCCGGTTCAAGAATCCATTCAAACTCAGGTTTAAAATCTTTTTGCAGACGAATTGCAATATCTGGAATCACATTATCTTCCGCAACTGGCTGAGTATTGATTTGCCAGCGTCTTTTACCTTCACCCTGAAGGATGAAGACATCATAAAGATCAACATGAGGCCCGACTGAGCCTTCTGGTGCTGCATAGCTGCTCATCAGATCGTCCAGATGCCACTCTGGAATAAAACGAAATTTGTCGGTGATCCAGGCCAGCTCAGGGATGTATTTTTCCAGATCATTCACCACTAAAGTCCAGTGAGTTTCTGGCATTTTAGCAAAAATATCTTCATCCATTGGCCCATGGATGGCTTGCCAGGGATGTTCCCCGCCCTTTTCAATTACAATCCTTGAATTAACATCATCTTCGCAGGAGAGACCCGCTAATTCATCAGGAGCAATAGGCGCTTCAAAGTCAGGAAAAGCCTGTTTGATCAAAAGCGGTTTCTGCTGCCAATAATCCTGTAAAAAAGTCTCTACAGACATATCACCCAGAGGAGATTCCAATAAAGGTTTTAGTTCAGTTTTTGTCATAATTACATCATTACTAAGTTGTTACTACAGAATTTATAATACTTAGAAAACACCCACTTCAATATATGAACGGGAAATTTTTTCAATTGAAGTCACATACATAGCCGTTCGTAAGTCACTAATATTCTCATGATTATCGCGAGTCACACGAATTTCCTGATAAGCAAGACGCATAGTATCATCCAGGCCAGAACGAACCAGATCAAGCTCATCTGCACCACGGCTGATATTGTTGCGGATTTTTTCAGACATTGCGCGCCCTGTTGCTTCTTCCAGCACTCTTGACATTTCTTCACCCCGCATTGCATCATGTCGGCGCTGCATACGACCCAAACGAATATGAGATATATTCCGTATCCATTCAAAATAGGATACTGTCACACCACCGGCATTAGCATACGCATCAGGAATAATCACAATGCCTTTTTTTCTTAATATTTCATCTGCGCCAAAAGTCACTGGCCCATTGGCAGCTTCCACAATCAACTTAGTATTTATACGATCGGCATTTTCCATGGTGATCTGGCTTTCTAATGCCGCAGGGAGCAAAATATCACATTCTTTTTCCAGAACCGCATTGCCTTCTTCAACAAATTCAGCACAGGGATAGGTTTGAATACCGCCATGCTCATCGACATGCTGCTTTAATTGTTCAATATCAATGCCTTCATCATTAATCAGAGCACCATTATATTCTATGACTGCAGTAATTATTACCCCATCTTCTTCTGATAGAAACTTAGCGGCATGATAACCCACATTTCCTAAACCTTGAATGACACAGGTCTTGCCGTCAAGTGAGCCCGCCATATTGGCATTTTTAACATCATCAGAGTGTCGGAAAAATTCTCTTAGCGCATATTGCACACCACGTCCTGTCGCTTCAACACGCCCCTGAATACCACCATGATGGACAGGCTTGCCTGTCACACAGGCAATATAGTTAATATCATCTGGATGTAAATGTTTATAGGTGTCAGCCATCCATGACATTTCTCTTTGACCCGTACCAATATCAGGTGCAGGTACATTAGTTGAAGGACTTAAAAATCCTTTACGAATTAATTCCAGAGTAAAACGACGGGTGATTAGTTCCATTTCATCACGAGAATACTGGCTCGGGTCAATCAGTAATCCTCCTTTTGAGCCGCCAAACGGCACATCAACAATCGCACATTTGTAGGTCATCAGCGCTGCAAGCGCTTCAACCTCATCCTGATTTGCATAGGGTGCATAGCGGATACCCCCTTTGGATGGTAAACGATGGGTGCTGTGAGTGGCACGCCAACCGGTAAAAACCTCAATTTTTCCACGAATTTTTACGGGAAACTGAACCTGCAAAGTCGCATTACAGGATTTAATTGCTTTAGCAACGCCGTCATCAAGCCCCATAACTGCCATAGCCCTATCGACCATCAGATTGACACCATCTCGAAAACTGGGTTCATTAAAAACTTTAGTCATCTGTCCATCCTTTTCTTTTAATAGAGAATTTATTAAAGAGTTTATTAAAAAATTTAGTGATATAGATCAGCGTTATTCATTAATTTTAGTGATACATTACCTTTTTTGCTAAAACCAGATTTTTAAAATTATGCGCTAAGTGTTCAGGTAGAGTCAAATAATAAAATCCGGCAACAGAGGTATTTCCGCTCCTTCAAGTTAATGATATGATGAGTTAATTAAAATTTAGACAAGATAAACAACTCAGTATATACAAACTAAAATCGTGTCAACTAAAAATGGTGTAAACTAAAAAAAGGGAACTAAATGAATATATTAATCTTTGGACCAAACGGTAGTGGTAAAGGTACTCAGGGCGCTATTGTTCAGGAAAAATACAATATTGCTCACATCGAATCCGGTGCAATTTTCCGTAAAAATATCGGCGGCGGCACTGAACTTGGCAAACAGGCGAAAGAATACATTGATCGTGGTGATTTAGTGCCGGACGACATCACAATCCCGATGATTCTAGACCGTTTAAAAGAAGATGACTGCAAAGATGGCTGGTTACTTGATGGATTTCCACGTAATAAGGTTCAGGCAGAAACTCTGTCCAAAGCATTGCATAATGAAAATATTAAATTGGACTATGTGATTGAAATCATTCTGGATCGTGCCGTTGCAAAAATCCGCATTACGGGTCGTCGTCTTTGTGAAAATGACAACAACCACCCAAATCATATTGCTTTTGATGCCATTAAACCTGTTGAAAAAGACGGTGAATTGGTTTGTCGTGTTTGTGGCGGCGCTTTATCCGCTCGTCCTGATGATCAGGACGATGAAGCAATTGATAAGCGCCATGATATTTATTACGACGAAAACTCCGGCACTATGGCTGCAGTTAACTTCTTTAAAGGACATAGTGATGCCACTAAAGTTATTTCAATTGATGGCAGTCCATCAATTGGAGCAGTAACCGACGAAATAATGGCCGCCCTATAATTAAACATTACGCTTAATTTATTATGTGCCGCCCCCCATATCTTTTTGATCTGGGGGCTTACTTTCCTTATAGTTCACTCATTTTCAAACCACTAAAAAAATATTCATCATTACAACCAGGCACAATATTTCCGCACCTGTTTTTCTTTTCTGCGCTTTAATTCTGTCTTTCATCTATACTCTATCTCTATTACTCAATACCTGACATATTTTGCCCTGCTGAGAACTAATATAAGTAGTTAAATTTAAAAAAAATTTATAGATATAACTTAGCGCTCTAAAAATCAAATTGATTTGCTTGCAGCATGATAATAGTACAATCATGCACAAAGGGAATACCTTCGCTGGATAATTTTTTTTCTAATAATTTTGATTCAGTGCCGGGATTAAAAATCACTCGACCCGGTTTAAGAGCAATAATATCATTGATAAGAGGACGGCTGCGTTCTGCGCCAACGTATAAAGTCAGTGTATCAACAGGCAGACTGATATCCGACAAATGGGCAGTGACAACCAGTTCATTAACATGCGATAGTTTAGGATGAACGGGAATCACTGTGTGCTGGTATTGCAAAAGAAGCTTAACCGCTTTATAAGAGTAACGCTGAGGTTTTATACTCGCCCCCAGGACAACAACTGTTTGAAAACCTTTCGTTTTAACCTTTTTAACAGGACTCTTTTTAATAATACTCATAGTCATCTCATAATTACTTATATTGTCTAAATAAGTGTTCCTAATCACAAGGATAAGGGCTCGTAAGGAAATAAATTTCCAACCATCCCTAATCACTAGGATAAGGGCTTGTAAGGAAATAAATTTCCAACCATCCCTAAAAGGTGAACACTGAGTCTATGAAGACAGGATGTATTATTTTGTGATTTGACGCAGTCCGAACAAAATAATACATCCTGTCTTCATAGACGGTTTCTGCGTCATAAATACTCACTATTTCCCCTCATGGGGCCTGTTTTTGGTGGAACAGCTATTTAGCGGCATTACAAAACTTTTCTACCTTTATTCAACTATAACAACCGTAACATTATCCTTTCCTCCGGCAAGATTTGCAGCCTTAATTAATGCCTTACACGTTGTTTCCGGTGATGAGTTCTTCAATAAAAATTGAGTGATTTCCTGCTTCGATAACATATCAGTTAAGCCATCAGAACATAATAATATCTTTTCTCCTGCAATCCTGGGGACACAAATAACGTCAGGATTAGGTGCCATCGCCATACCAATATATTGAACCAGTTGATTTTTTCCCGGATGCTCAGCGGCTTCTTCCTGAGTAATTGCTTTAGCCTGCAGTAAATGACGTACAAGAGTATGATCATTAGTCATCTGGTGCAGCGATTCATCTCTTAGCAGATAAGCCCTGCTGTCACCAAGATGGCCAATAAACAGATGCTTTTGGGTGAAGAAAACGAATACCAGCGTTGAAGCCATACCGGCATATTCCGGGTGATTTTGACTTTCTGTTGAGATTCGATTACTTAAATCAATCACAGCCTGTTTTAAGCGGATGATGATTTCACTCAGACCGAGGCTTTCACGCCCTGCAGGCTGTTGTGTCAGCCCGGTTTCAAGTCTCTGTTTAAGTAAAGACGGCAATACTTCACCCACCAGCATTGAGGCAATTTCCCCGGCAGGCATACCCCCCACACCATCTGCAACAAAGAACAAACCCTGTTCAGGCAATAATCCTAAATTATCTTCATTTTTTTTCCTAAAAAGCCCTTGATCCGTTTGACCTGCATATTGAGTAAATCCATTATTTGTAGATTGGCTTGCAGAACTGTTGGTATAACTGCTTTTATATGGTGTTGTCATGAATTAAACCACTTTTGATAAATCATCTTTAAATTCAGAGGCACTTTTATAAAAGATTTCAGGCTGATCAACTAATGCCTGATCAATAACTTTTGCTAAAGCCTGTGGGATTGATGCATCATGTTCTCTAATTGGTGTGACTGGTGTCTTTAATGTTATCAGCCAGGGATCAGAAGCTTTGGTATATTTGCGAGGATAACAACCTGTCACCATTTTATAAAAAGTGGCCGCAGCAGCCCAGACATCTACTTCCGGCTTAGCAAATTTAAAATTAATCACCTGCTGCCTGGGCATATAATAAGGTGTTCCAGCGGATATTCCCGTTGCAGTTCGTCCACTGAGTCCTGCTACATCAAATGCTTTAGCCAAACCAAAATCAGCTATCTTTGCCTGTAATATACCATCCACATTGGTCAGCATGATATTGCCTGGTTTTAAATCTCGATGTACCAGACCGACTGCTGATGTTTTCTTACCATCAGCAAGTACAACGACGGGGATTTTCACAGTATGAGCAAATTCGAGACCATCAAGCACTTGCATCAGTATTTTAAGTGCCAGATAGAGCGGCAATTTACCACCCTGTTGAGAAATTAATTGAGAAACATTACCTGCTTCACAATAATCAGTTGTGAAAAAAAAGGTCGCATCATGACACCCGATATCATATACCTTAACAATATTTTTATGATTCAGTAGTTGGGTATTTTTTGTTTCACGAATAAATTGACGATGAGATCGGGGATCACTTTCAACTTTAGGCAACATTACCTTCATAGCGATCAGCGGATGCTTTTGAGTTGAATTGTCCGTTTTTTGTGCCAGATAAACAGCTCCCATGCTCCCTTTTCCCAGTTCTTTAACAATGTTATAACCCTTTATAAAAAAAAGATCACCATTATTTTCACTGGCCTTTTCAAGCAGCAAATTAATTTTATCCAGTGGATCGGGTTCAGAAACAGGCATTGTTAACAAAGGGATATTTTCCCTTGAAATCAAAGAACTTGATTCTTCAGAATCATTGAGTACTGATACCTGAAAAACACTATCGCCTAATTTAAATTGATCACCATTTTTTAAATCATACTCCGGATAAATCAAACGCTTTGCCTTGTCTAGATCAGTGCCAGTTCCACGTTGACCAATTTTTTCACCATTGACATAAGTACCATTCAAACTGCCAAAATCTCTGATGCAAATATCTGGCGGATTAATATCCAGCAAACAATGATAACGCGATATAGTACTATGAGCCTGATCATCTGGTAATGAAATATTACAATCCAGTGCACGACCAATAACGCAGGTTGTTCGTTCCTGGAAAGTAAATTCCTTTGTCGATAAACTGCCATGAAGTACCTTGAGTGTGACTTTATTCAATGTATTTTATTCCTGCTCATCAACAAATATTCTGGATTTAATCCCTGGTTTAATCGTTACTTCAATGGCATCAATTTCTGATTGATTTGTATCAAAAATATTTTCTTCAATGTCATCATCTGAATTTACAATTTCAGATTTAGTTTCAACCCTGTTTTCAGCCATGGTTTCAGTTATGCTTTCAAAAAAGGAATCATCTGTTTCTGCATTCAGCTTTTCATCTAAGGATAATTCCTGTTCATCTGTTTTGTCAAAATTATCTGAACGATTTATATTTTCAAGTTCTTTATCCAAAGATTCATCCATACTAAGCTTAACCGATGATAGTTTTAATATGCTGACATTATTCTTTCTTATCTGTAATGATTTCCAATGAGGAAAACCATTTAACAAGAGATCATCATCGGTATTATATTTTTGATCATAACCCGCAGAACGCAACATCATTCTACCTTTCAGCGCCCCATCTTTTATGCCCTGATATTTAAAGCGATGTCCCCATGAATCCAGCAATTCAGAGTCATTAAGTTTTAATGTTTCCTGCAGTTCCTTTATATCCAATGGCACTTTCAGCAGACGGTGATTCAGTCGACGATTTATAATTATAACCCGCTCATTCAGTCTTGATAGCAGCACACCGATATCAACCATTGAATCAATTGTTGACTGCTCATCTTTATCGGTAATTTCAATCTGTATATTGGTTTCAGATGTTGTACCTTCTGTATCAGATTCAGGTTGTGAATTATTAAAACTAAACATTAATAGCACAAGAAAAAAAACAGCAGCAGCCATAAAAACATAAAATAAAGTTCGCTTGTTGCCTGAATTCTCTCCTGAATTAAATCGTTCAGTTACTCTTGAACGACTTAACTTGCTTCCGGGTAAGGTCATATTATGAGGGGATTGAGAAAAATTAAGCAGTTGCAAGCCAACCTCAGTTTTATCTAACCAGCCGTAACCTGCATACTCAAGCATTCTAAAGGTATTTTTTAACTCTTTATGAGGCTCTGCTGTTTTATGAGTGGCAAAATAATTATTAAGATAGACATCAGCACTATTATCCCATTCCAGATAGACTTTCTTCTTTAATAACCAATCGAGACACCAGACAACAATTGAACCTTGTGCATCGCCAGAAAAAGCATACTGACCATCCATACTTAAAATCGCGGTGGTATAACTCACATTAATATTTTCAAAACTATAAAGACATTCACCGTTGATAACATCCCAAATCCGCAGCGATTTATCTTCACTTACAGAAAGAGCAATTTTACCCTGATAATCAATGGCAACCTGATTGATTCGTTTTGTATGACCGGTCATTACTCGTAGAGATTTTTTTCGACTGGATTGAACTTGCCATAAACGCAAACTTGCATCTGCACTGGCTGAAATAAAATAACGGCCATCAGAGGTAACAGCAATACTGGTAATAATATTTTCATGTTCCTGCAGTGCTGAAATAATTTTTCCAGTGGTCATATCCCAGATCAAAACTGAGTTATTATTACGCTGACCGGTTAAAGCAAAACGGCCATCAGAGGTAACAGCAATTGTCGCAACCGTATTTTTTTTATCGGTGAAATCAGCCATCACTTCACCCGTTAATAAACGCCATAAATAAAAATGACCTTTATCATCACTGGATAAAGCAAAACGGCCATCCGCAGTGATAGCTAAAGCTATAATATTAGTTTCATGATGACTAAACAATGAAAGCTGCTTGCCGCTTTTTATATCCATGAGCAGAACATTTTCACCACTGGCAATCAATATTCCATCACCATCAGAGGTCACTTTTATTGCAGAAACTGGTTTTTCAAATTCAGCAAATATTTTTTTTGCTTGTTGAGTTTCAATATCCCATTGATAAACACATTGATCTTTACCCGCTGAATAAAATTTATCATTAAGTGGTGAAACATCCAGTGAAAGAATACGGGCCTGATGTATTCTTAATTCATTTTTTTTCCAAATATCTTTAAGTTTTAACTTTGGAAAAAATGAATATAATTTTGACCAGTACTTGAATGCTGAATAATCACGTTCATATCCCTGAATAGAACGAGCCCGCTCTATTTCTTCCATTGCATTTATATTGTCATTATTTAGAGCAGACTTTACCCGGGTAATAATTTTCTCATATTCTCGAGATAATTGATCAATTTCCAGTGCAGATTCAGGCAAAGAAAAAAGATAAGCTGCGCGGTATCGAAAAGAATTATTTGTTTCAATCATGCTGATACCAGATGGTATAACAATCAGGGCAAATAATTTTGATTCATCCAGAGAAATATGACGAACAGCACCTGAAAAGCGTGCTGCAACATAGGATGATCCCGTTTTAATATCCCAATAACGCACAATACCATCACTACTGCCTGACAGGATGAAACCTCTGCTAATATCCGCTCGCAGGACATTAATCATTCCGTGATGTCCTTTATATACCCGGATGCATTGTCCTGAAGTGAGATCCCAGAGTCGTATAGTTTTGTCCTGACTAGCTGATAAAACATGTTTATCATCAAGCCATTGAACACTGGTAACTGCCATCTCATGTCCCGATAAAATATGCTTTGCACGGCCAGAAGCTTTGTCCCAGACTCGCAAAATATTATCAGCACCAGCAGATATTATTTTTTCTTCCGGCGATGTAAAAGGTGAAACATGAATATCCAATACTTCAGCACTGTGGCCTTCACCATAGAATGAGTTTATCCTTGATTTTTTATGAAAATCCCACAGGCAAAGCCGGTTTTCACTTGATGCCGAATAGACCAATTGCCCACAGGCTGATACTTGCAGTGCATTAATTCTTCCTTTATGCGCAGACCAGACATTAATCAATTGCCCTGTTGCCAGTTCCCATACACGAATATCCCCCTGCTCTGAACCAGATATTAGTATTTTTTCGTCCGGGCTAATAGTAATTGCGCTTATTTTACCGATATGTCCCTTCATTTCCAGGCTGTTTTGTTTGTTTTTCAAACTCCAGAGAATAAGACTATTACCCCGATTAAAAACAATATTTTCACCATTATTTACAAACAGAGCAATATTAATGTTCTTTTTTGCTATTCGGTATAAGACTTCATAGCCAGGAAGAAAGAGTGCCACTGCCTGCTTTAATTGCTTTGGAATAATTCCAATTGCTGTGCTTGCTTTAAAAAACTTTGCAGCTTCCTTATTTTTCCCGCTACGCTGTAATGCAAGCGTATAAGCGGTGATTAAATAAGGATCGGTTATTTTATTGGCAATCGCTTTTTTTAAGCATTCAACAACAATTTCCCAATGCGATGAAGCTTTTACTAATCGATAGTCTGCACACAGGGCAAGTCCAAGTTCTTTACATGCCTCATTATCCAGGTTGGCGGGTAATTGAGATATTTTTTCAGCATTATTATTGAGTAGTTTTATAACTTGAAGATATTGACCAAATTGAATATACAATTTCGCCAGGGCATATTTTATTCGTTCTATCTGCTGAGTTTCATTTTTCCCCTTTTCAATGTCCTCTTCCTTTTTAAGGAAGGATTTAATTTTTCCCAGAAGCTCTGATTCATCAAAACCTTCATTCTTCCACTGGTATAATGATAAATTAAAATTAGTTTCAAAATGCCCCGGGTTAATATTAAGCGCATTATTCCATGTTTTGACTGCTTCTTCAGTTTTCCCAAGGTCTAACAATGAGATGGCCTGATTATTCAGACTGGATGCGGTACCACTACCACCCTGAGGCTGCTGTCTGGGGTAAACTGTATCAGATTCATTGTTATATATTTCCACTAAAGATTGTGCAACATCATTTAGACTGACCGGCCTGTTTCCTTCAAGCTCTTGAAAACATTGCGACAATAGCGTTGATAATGCCAAAGGAATTGAATCTAATGCCGGCTCATCATCCAGCATATTACTGCTATAAGCTTCTAATATTCCAGGCGCAACGGCGCCAGCTTCCCAGGAGCAATAACCCAGAATCATTTCCAGGACACAAACACCCCAACTCCATAAGTCAGTGCGTCGAGTTAAAGGTTTGCCTGCAAGTTGTTCTGGTGATGCATAAGCCGGTGACATCCCCATGCCAGCGATAATCATGGTTTGCTTCATATCATGATCATTCTTTTCCAGGGCTGAAACAGTTGCCATTGCACCTGCTTTTGCCAGACCAAAATCAGTAATTTTTATTGTGCCGTCTGAAGTCATCATCACATTTTCCGGCTTAATGTCCTGATGGATCAAGCCTTGCTCATGTGCATAATCTAATCCCCAGGCAAATTGGATAGCAATATCCAGAATCCTAAGTAAAACCTGTTTATCACTCGCAGCTTTATCAGAAGAGTGACCAGCAGCACTATAAAGCTCACGACTGGCGATCAAATCTTTTAGATCACCGCCATCAACATACTCACTAAAAATCTGCGGCACATCATTAATACGACGCACGTAATAACAATTAACAATATTCGGGTGTAAGTCCAGATTGACCCAGGTTTCAGCTTCTTTTTCAATCATTTCAAAACCAGCTGACAAGGCTTTTTGTTTCGGTGTTTTTAATGCCAGATCAAGATTCCAGTCACGGTGACGTACCTGAAACACCTTACCAAATTGACCTTCACCTAAAACAGCCTTGACCTCATATAGCTCTAGTAGTACATCACCAATTCTCCAGTCATGAATTGACTGCTGAGAGAGACTCAGCTCTGAAGAAAACTGTTCAGAACCTAGACCAATAATATCAGAGATTTTTGACTGTTGAACTTGAAAAGCACCACTTTTATCCGGCTTCTTACCTCTCTGCCCCGCTGTAGCACTTTTTTCCGCTGTAGCACTGTGTTCCGCTGCGGCAATCTGTGTTTCCTGAGGTGCAGGAGAATTAAATGAGTCTAAAGGTGCTAATTGGGTTTCCTGAGGGGCCGAGGACGCATGATTCAAGGATTCAGAGGGGGCTAATTGAGTTTCCTGGGGGGATGCTGGTTCGCTTACTTTAAATCGGTGACTGCATTTCTTACAACGTAAAAATTGATTTGCATACTTTTCAGGCAAATTTCGATAAAGAGTCTGACACTTTGGGCAAATTATATCCATTTACTTCCTGCTAGGTAGCATTGTATTGAAGCTTTTATCTATAAAAACAGGTTACTCCATTTTAATAGTAAATAATGGGCGATTTTTCAACCTTTTATAAAAAAAATATAATTATTTAGCATGTATTTATTAATTACCCAAGTTAAGGGGCTGTAGCTGTCCAGGGGGAAGGGATTTTGCAGTAATTCAGGTTCACTTAATGTCTGTAATGGTGCAGTCATTTTAAATTGCAGACTATTTTTGATGAGCTGAGCATGCTAAGCAGCAGCATGCTTGTGAGTATCGGTTCTGAGAGTTATGAGATTCAGTGCTTCAGGAAGACAGGCTCACTTCCGATTTTAACATTGTAATAGCATCAATGCCCTTCTGGCGCTGAGCATAAATAACTGCCAGTTTTTTTTCAATCAGTTTAAGATTATTTTCGTTGTTTTCATTTTCGAGTTTTTTCCTGAGGATAATTGCCTTTTTTTCAAGTTGTTTTAGAACATCATTAATATTTTTGGATTGCTTATATTGCTTTGCTTTATCATTAGATAGAAACCTATTGATAATATTTAGTATCTCAGGTGCTTTCATATTATATCTCATCCAGAACAGGTGATTTAATGTTTCACCTATTTATACCAGATTTGTATGACACTAATATGACATTTATAAAAGAGATAGTCTTTTCGACAGTGATTATTCAGGTTTAAATTCCTAGCTTATAAATTTCCCTTTACGTAATCTCTGAGCTTCCATAATTTCGAGTTCATGAGCGCCGGAATAGACGATATTACTATCAGGTACAAAATTTAAATCAGGATTCAGACGTTTGTAAGGAACACTATTCAAAATAGTTTTTATTGCATTGAGTCGTGCCTTATACTTATTATTTGAACGAATAATAGTCCAGGGGGCTGAAGAGGTATGGGTTTTCTTTAACATTTCGTACTTCACCTGGGTAAAATCGTCCCAGCGCTCCTGTGCCTGAACATCCAGTTCAGATAATTTCCATTGCCTCAAAGGGTCAGCAGCATCAGCATCAAACCGTCTTGCCTGCTCTGCTTTGGTGACACTAAAGTATAATTTGACCAGAATCGTTCCCTGGCGAACCAGATCTTTTTCAAATCCTGTCACACCTTTCATAAAGTTTTTATATTCCGACTCAGTACAAAAATTTAAAACCGGCTCAACCATAGCACGGTTATACCAGCTGCGATCAAATAAGACCACTTCCCCTCCCGTTGGCAAGTGAGTGATGTATTTCTGGAAAAACCATTGTGTTTTTTGTTCCTCTGTCGGCTTACCCATAGCAACTATGCGGTAGCGTTTTTCATTCATATAACGAGTGACCCTGCGTATAGTGCCGCCTTTTCCGGAAGCACCGCGACCTTCAAACAAAATAAGCATTCGCTTACCTGTATTTTCAAGATACTTCTGCATCTGAAGGAGTTCAGCCTGGTACGCTTTTAAAGAGTCTTCCTGTTTATACATTTTGATAATGCTGGAATTATTCTTTGTTAATCGCGCATTTTCCAAAACCAGTTGTTTATTTTCCTCAATCAATTGTTCTAAACTTAAACTATCTTCAACCATTTTTTTTCCATCAATAGAAAACTTAATTCGAAATATGCAGGATATTAGAATAAAGCAATTTTAAATACGTTCGAAACGGACCTTTATTACGGTACGTTCATCAGCTTCTAATACACTGAGTCTATAATCCTGCTCTTCAACCATATCACCAACCTTAGGAATTGTGCGTAAACGGCTGGTAATAAAACCACCTATGGTGTGTGCCTCTTCTACAGGCAGTTTGATATACAAAATATCATTGACTTCAGAAATAGGCATACGCCCGCCAATTAAATGAGAGCGTTCATTTTCATGAACAATATAAAACCGATGTTGAGGATTGTATTCTTCAAAATCATAACCGACTTCAATTTCACCAACGACTTCCTCAAATACATCCTCCATGGTTAAAATACCCACAGCAGAACCATATTCATCAATAACAACGGCCATATGATCATCCCGAGCCTGTAATTGCGGCAGCGCCTGATCAATTGTCTGCTTGGGAGAAAGGTATAATGTCGGGCAGATATAATCCGTAATAGGTTTTTCTTCCAGATCCATTTCCATTAAATCCCAGGTGCTCAGTGTTAACATCCCTTTTACATTGGTTATATTGCCGCGATAGACGGGTAAGCGATTGAAACCATATTTAATGACAATACGAATGGCTTCTTTCATGTTTCGAACTTCATTGAAACCAACGACATCCGCTAAAGGTATCATTGCTTCACCCACTGTGGTGTCAGCAAAACGAATGATCCGGCGTATACGTTTACGGTCAATGTTCGATGGATCACTGGAGGACTCAGAAAGATCTAACAAAACCCGAATTTCTTCCCGGGTGATAAACATATTCTGCGGTGTCTCACCACCACCGACAATTTTGGTTGCAAAACGGGCAACTGAGCTGAATATTATAATCAGTGGATAAAAAAGATAGGAGAAAAAGCGTAAAATATAAATTAAAAAGGTCACCAGGGTGTCTGCTTTTTGCTGAAAAACACTCTTAGGAACAATTTCACCAAAAATCAGCAGTATGGGAGTGAGCACCAGAATAGAAATAAAATCACCTGATGAACCAAAGAGTTCAATGAAAATAAGCGTACCGAGGGTCGATATAGTGACTGTCGCAATATTGGTACCGACTAACGTAGTTCCTAATATCACATCAGGTTTTTTAAAGAGTTTTAAAACGAGTTTGGCACCTTTATTACCCATTTTTGCCTGGTGACGAATTTTGAGTTTATCTGAATTCACCATAGCAATTTCAGAGCCGGAAAAAAAACCTTTTAACAGCAGAAAAAAAAGGATGATGAAAAGTTCAGTAGACCAGGACCAATCCATTACTTATTCTCCTCTAACTCTTCACGTTGTTCTTCATTCGTACCTGCTTTTAATTCGATGCATTTTTTAACCGTGGCAGAGTCTTCATTCTCTGCTTCATCTGAGACGTTTGTTGTTTGGGTACTGGAAAGTTTGCACACCAGAATTTTACTGATGCGTAATCCCTTTACTTCCTTGATGGTAAATTTATAACCTTCATGTTCTATAAAATCATCAACTGCGGGTAAACGATCAAACAAACGAAAAGCGACACCACCGATAGTGGTCATAACCGGATCATCAATATCAAAATTAGTTAAGTTATAAAAGTCTGTCAGACGCATATCACCAGGAACCACATAACTATTGTCATCATCTTCCCGATAATATTCCATGCCTTCCATTGTCCCGCTAATTTCACCAAAGATAAATGTCAGCACATCTTTCATGGTAATCAATCCTAATACTTCACCGTATTCCCCTAAAATAATAGCGATGCGAGTATTATGAGCCTGGAAATAATCAAACATTTCATCTATTTTTTTTGTAGGCGGCACAAAGTGCGCTGGTTTAATGATCATATCCAGAGTCACTTTATCCATTTCACCACCACCGCGGATAAGCTTTAGAATATCTTCAGAGTGAATAAAACCGATTACATTATCCCAGTGCCCTTTATAAAGAGGAATTCTGGGATGTCGTAAAGAGCGAAATTGCTCAATCAGCTCAGGTACTGGCAGTTCAGCATCCAAAAAGAGGATGCGGGGACTGGGTGTCATAATACGCGAAATATCAGTTTCTGATGCTTCAAGGACATTATCAATTAAAATTCGTTCTGTCGCATCGATTATCCCGGTCTCTTCACCTTCTTCCAGCAGTGTTCTAAATTCATCAGGCTGAAGAATATTTTGCCGATCAACATTTTCGCCCACAATTAAAGTCGTAATGTAATCAGAAATAAATCGGATCACCTCTCGCAAAGGGGTAATAAATACAATCCATCGGGGTAAAATCTTAGCCGTGACACGTGACACAAATTTTAATGGAAAATTTACCGCTATAGTCTTAGGGGTTATTTCACCAATTAACAGCAGCAACGGAACCATAACAACAATATTAATCCAGCCTATATTCTGCTCTGCAAAAAACAATAATAAGATTGAGGTCATATTCACTGCAGAGGCGATATTAACCAGTTCATTGCCGCATAATATCGAGATAATTAAACGTCTGGGCTCATCCAGCATGGCATGAATGCTTTCTGAATCCTTATGGGCGGACTGCCTTAATTTCTGTAAATCAATACGGCTTAGAGAAAACAGAGCGGTTTCAGAACCAGAAAAAATAGCAGAAGAAGCCAATAATATAATTTGAAATAAACAACGCAAAGTAAGCTCGATATCCGTTGAGCTAAAGTTAATGGATTGAAAAAAAGTCAGTAATTCATTCATATACTTGTCAATTGCTTGTGGTTATTAATAGGTGTTTATTATCCGTCATTATTTATTGAATTCAGTGCTGACAAGCTCAGTCATCGGTTCAACTGGATAACTCAGGGGAAACATCTTTTTACCAATTCTTACCATCACGCCAATTTTTTCAAGATTACCGCCATAAACAACCGTGTGCCCGGATATCCCACCAACATTTTCCCAGAGTGTTTCTTCATCATCCATAGGCGTATGTCCGACAATGAAAGGCGTATTATCGCTCACATTTAAACATTTGCGTAGTTTTTTGATATCACTTTTATTATAGCCAGACATCCGGTTAGAAGTTTGTATGCGTCTGGCAATTAAATCTTTAACTAATTTAGGGTACTTTTTAATATTGACTAAAGCATGTAGATTGACGGCAGAAGTTGGAGGGCCTGCATGAGCACATATAAAGTGTTTAGAATAGGCTAAATAGGGCAGATTATCATAAAATCGCTGCATTTCTTTTTTATAGGTTTTGCCGCGGAATTTTTTCAACTGCTTTTCCCAGAGTAAACCTTGAGGAACACCTTTTTTACCTATTTCTTCAGAAAAACTCTCATGATTTCCCATCAGATAAAAAACGTTTTTTGGGAAGTGTATTTTTAACTTGAAAATAATATCCATCATTATCATGGAGCTTTCCATTTTATCATATTGCCCCTCTATCTCCGGGTGTACAGCATCGCCTAGAAAAATTAAACAGGCTTCCCCATCCTCAAGTGCTGTCAGGAAATTATTTTGACTTAAGAGTGTGAGTAAATTATCCAGTTGAGTATGTAAATCGCCAACAATAATAGGCGTCATTTTATCCGGAATAGAAAGTACGCCGCCTGGCTGGTCATTAATATTTTTTTCCCTGTACACCTCATGTTCCATAATCAGGTTAACTTTCTGAATCAATTTCAAAGCATCTTCGGCGGGTAATATTTTAAGGGGATCGCCTAATATTTTTGCCAGGTGTGTGACCTTTTCGCTTCTCCATTTATTAATTTTATTAAGTTTTTTTTCCTTAAAAAGAGGTGAAATACAACTCCCGGTCTCAGGATGATGGCATTTGAATACTATTTTACCCTCATTATTAGCGATGCTCAGTTGTTGTTCAGGCAATTTTTTTGATGTGTTTAAAAAAGCATACTGCTCAGCATTATCATGACCCAATATAATTTTATCCTCATCACTCAGGCGATAAAATCCACTGATGCGGGTAAAATAATTTTCCGGGTCAAATAATATATAGCTTGGCTCTGAAAATTTATCCTGCTGCTCAGCAAGAGGTAACTCAGGATAAAGATGTAATACATGTGCATCCAGACCGACATATATTTGCAATGGATAATTTTCCAGAGGAAACATTATCTTTTTCCTGGGTAGCCGATAAGTATCTTTGAGATCAATTTTCTCACATTGGTCAAGATCAGAAAAAACTGTTTTTATTAATTTTAAAAGGCTTTTGCGTTTCTTTGAGGTGTTTTTTACCATATTAATTTTCTCTAGATAACCATCTTTAAATAACTTTCATTAAACAATTTTCATTAGAGCACTTTAGACAAGAAGGCGCAGAGGTTGCCCATGAATATCTTCACGAATATAAACACAAAGTCCCTGTTCAAAAAGGTATTGAGCCGCCGCATGGTAAATATGCAATTGCTGTTCAATCTGTTTCAAATCAATATTTTTATCAACATAATGAGAACCCGATTTAGCCCTGTTTTTTCGCCATTCTAATATTGTTTCTGCTTTGGGAAGTATAAATTCAAAAGCATATCGTTTGCGCCAGTCGACATTCCAAAAATGCCGCTTCACTGGTGGTATGCAAATTCGGTCAAAATCCAGTTGCAGCGGTGGATCAGCTTCCAGCCATTGTGGTTCAAAAACAGCCAGGGCTTCCTTAATGCCTTTAAAAGGAAAACCCAGGTGTATTTCTCTTGGACGCAGGGATAAGCTTTGTGCCGTCCACCATTTATTCATGGACAAATCAACATAGCCTTCCTCAGACCAACCGCCCAGGTTTCTGATTAAGGTACTCTTCCCCGAGCCTGGTGGGCCTGTCACCAACAAGGCCCTGAATTTTAACTCGCTCGGAAATAGAATACCCTTAATAACCTGAGCATCGGTAAAGGGTTCAGTTTTTAAGCAGAACATTCATGAAGAGCCAAATATTCCTTTAAACAGGAAGAAGAAAATAGCGGCAAGAAAAGCACCCACAGGTAAGGTTATAACCCAGGATACTACAATATTACCAATCACTCTGAGATCCAGGGCGCCAATACCACGAGCAAGCCCCACGCCCATCACTGAACCAACAGCGATTTGTGTAGTCGATACAGGCAATCCTGTTTTAGAAGCAACCACAACGGTAATCGCTGCCGCTAAAGTCGCACAGTAACCACGCGTTGGCGTTAATTCAGTAATTTTTGTACCGATGGTCTGCATGACTTTATAGCCCATGGTGGCCAGTCCAATAACAATACCTGTTCCACCAAGAAATAATATCCATAAAGGTAAACCGGCTTTTTGAGTGACATTACCACCACTTTGAATAATATCAACCACAGCAGCAAGCGGACCGATACCATTAGCGACATCATTGGAACCATGAGCAAAGGCCATCGCACAAGCTGTAAATACCATCATTGGCAGAAAGACTTTCTCTACGCTGGCAAAATGAAATTCTTTATCGGCATCATCATCAACAGTGACTTTATTAATCATCTGACGCCCGATGAGAGCCACAATAATACCAAAGATTGTAGCAATCACTACACTTTCAAATGCTGAAAATTCCAGGTTTAAATGTTTAAGTCCTTTAAACAGAGTGACGAGTGAGACGATCCATCCCACTAAAAAGACATACATCGGCCCCCATTTTCGAGCATTTTGAAAAGGGTTTTCAGTATTAATAATTAATTTTCGAATACTTATCATCAACAGATAGGCAATGACTCCACCGACAATGGGAGAGACCAGCCAGCTGGCAACAATAAAACCAATTTTACCCCAGTTAACCGCATCGACACCGATACCGACGATAGCAAAACCAACAATGGCACCGACTATGGTATGAGTTGTTGAAACCGGCCAGCCTCGAGCCGAAGCGACCATCAGCCAAATTCCGGCAGCAAGTAATGCCGCCAGCATGCCGTAAACCAGTATTTCTGGTGACCCGCTGATAGAGCTGGGATCTATGATCCCTTTACGAATAGTTTTGGTTACCGTACCACCGGCGATAAAAGCACCGGCAAATTCAAATATAGCGGCAATAATAATCGCCTGCTTAACTGTAATTGCACCAGAGCCGACTGACGTGCCCATGGCATTAGCAACATCATTAGCGCCAATTCCCCATGTCATATAAAAGCCGAAAACAATGGCCATTATCATAAAGACAAAGCCCCATTCTGAGATGATTTCCATTATATATACCTATTTAAATACTAAAATAATTTATTGAATTCGATAAATCAGGTTTTTGTGCTACTTGGCAATCAAAAGACGCATTTGATTACCAACATCTTCCGCATGATCTCCCAAATTCCCAATCCACTGGATCATCTGATACCAGAATATAACTGATACCGGCTTCATATTATCTTCTAGTGAAAATAATAATTGCACTAAATCCCGCCCCATTTGATCGGTTTCATCTTCAATAAGGTTCAATTGCTCTACCATCTCTTCAACAGCTGACGCCTCACGACCACGAAAACCTGTTTCAATCAATTCATCAATTCGTTCTATAATCGTTACTGCATGAAGGCAGGCATCGACACAACGCTGTACTAATGCCTGTAGGGGTTCAACCATTTCCTGCGGCACAGACATATCTCGTTCCATCATTAAGCCGGCAATATCCTGTGCAGTATCTGCAATATTATCCTGAAGCTTCAATAAATCCAGCAGATCACGTCTGTCTACAGCCATAAACAAACTTCTCGGCAAATGAATACGCAACTCATCAACCATGATATCGGCTTCTTCTTCTTTAGCAAAAATCTTTTCCTGCTGGGCTGTCAGAGCTTGTTTTTCTCCAGCAATGAGTGCATCAAATAGTAACGGCACTTCTAAGACACATTCCTTAACAATACCCATATGTGCTTGCAGGGCTTTAAAAGGGGATTTTCCGAACATTGTGGCAATTTGAGGTTTTTTACGCATTTTTTTGTCCATATGAAAGAGAAAAAAGAAATTTTAAGCTGTTTTTATTTTTTAATATACGCCTGATATTAAGTTGATTACAATGATTCGCGTCAACAGATTAATAGATTTTTAATTTATTTAAATTGAGAACAGTTATTGTCTCTGTTTAAGTAGTTTTAAAGAATGTTTTCAGCGCTAACAATTAGTTTGCGTGTTGTTATTATTTCGGAGAATAACGTAGAAGGTAGTACTGAGGATTACTTGATTTTATTTTATTTTTAACCGCACTCATACATTTCCACCACTGATTGGATTTATAACACGTCTAGTATAGATGACTTTTTCTACTACAAAAAAGTATAGAGTTCAGTCAACGACAATAAGAAAATTGCCATCCC
Organism: Gammaproteobacteria bacterium; assembly: GCA_028571885.1. Taxonomy (GTDB): domain Bacteria; phylum Pseudomonadota; class Gammaproteobacteria; order GRL18; family GRL18; genus GRL18. Next base: position 20,355 of record JAPVVU010000004.1, read on the forward strand.
TCGGGAAAAGCTAAATGAGAAAAATAAAATTAGTTTTTATAGTTGATTTATTATTATTTTTTTAAATCGAATGAATTATGTAATGTATAATTATATTACAAATTTTGACAACTTGAAACAAAAAAACAAGTCTTAAAGATTTTTATAGCTGACACTTTTTTTCAACCTTTTTTCAATTTTTTAATGGCTTCAATACCCTTTTTGCGTTGAGCATGAACAATCGCCAACTCTTTTTTAATCTGCTTTCGGTTTTTCAGATTACTTTCATTATTCAGTTTATTCTTAAGATTATTCTCTTTTTTCTTAAGTTTCTTCAAAACATCAGTAAAACATTTGGTATGTTCATATTGTTTTTTTTTGTCAGCAGAGAGAAATCTTTTGACAATTTTTAACATCTTAGGTGCTTTCATGGCATCTCTCTAATTATTTATCATCCGCTTGTGATTCAAGAATTTCCTGCATTTCACTTTCATCCAGAACAAGACTGCGTTCCACGGCTTTCATATCCAGATCACCTGTTGCGAATAAAACTTCGCCCATTTGTAACAGATTTTTTGTCACATCATAGGCGTAAGAGGTATCATTCATTAATGAGGTAGCCATTTCAGTACTGATTCTATTTTCATGGATTAGTTTTTCAAGCATACCATTAGCCGTTGTATCGTTCAACTTCATCTCCAGCTTGAGGTTATCAAGTGAAAGAATATCGCCCCCACCCTTAGCTTCTTCTAAATTTCGTAATACAGACATCAGTTGAGTCCGTATCCGGTTGTATTCTTCACGAATATATTGATTATCAGAAATAATATACCTGGATAGATTCTTATGCAGATGCTTGATGTCTTTAATGGCTTCAACAATGCCTCTGCCAACAGAACGCAACTCAAATATTTCATTGCTTTGTTCCGGTGTCATCTGTAATTGTGCCCCGCTGATAAACGAGACAATATCACCATAAAGCCCTTTTACATTCCGATTATATTCGTCATCAATATCAATCACCATGGGCTTTGTGCTCTCTTCAATAACCTCATCTAAGTCCCGGTTAGAAAGAATGTCATGGCGATGTAAACTCAAACCATGAGCGATTATCACAAATGCATTATCATACAGGCGAATCGTTTCCTTACGGACAGACTCAATAGCGGTATCTGGAATTGCTTCAGCCGCCTCAGACAGATATTTTGGCGTGGCAAAAGAAACCTCTTTTTCCGGCATCAGGCGGGTAAGAAAATTCACTAAATGATTTATGAAAGGGAGCATTACAAGGATACCAATGGTATTAAAAATGGTATGAAATACAGCCAGTTTCAGCGTGTAGTCATCTGCGGCAATACCCACAGCATTGGCAAAGCCATCGACTGCGTCCATAATTTGATAAATGAATGCAATGGCAATAATAGCAGTAGCTAAATTAAAGATAAGATGCGCACCAGCTAACCGCTTACCCTGTACATTGGCACTCATAGAACCAATGATTGCAGTTATTGTCGTGCCCACATTGGCACCAATAGCTAAAGCCAGACCGTTTTCATAGGTTATTTGTTGAGCGGCCAGAGCAGTAATAATAATGACCAGCGTGGCGTGGCTTGATTGCATGATAACGGTTGCAGCAATGCCCAGAAAAGCAAATAAAAAGAGTCCGGGATAACCACTCACTGAGAATGCTTTCAGATCAATGGTTGTTCTGAATGCTTCGAAACCTTCTTTCATATGATGGATACCGAGGAATAGAAAACCTAATCCGGCCAGAATATAGCCAACGCCCTTCAGATGGTTTGATTTTTGAAAGACTAAAATAATTCCGAAAACAAGCATCGGCATAGCATAGGCGGAAATTTTTACCTTAAGGCCAAAACCGGCAATCAGCCAGGCACCCGTGGTCGTTCCAAGATTGGCACCAAAAATAATACCGATACCTGCTGCAAGACTGATCAGTCCGGCACTAAGGAATGAAATAGTAATAACTGAAACTAATGAACTGGACTGCATCAATGTTGTAGATACAACTCCAAAACTGAGACTTTTCCATAACTTGTTAGTGGTTTTCTGCAGTATTTTTTCCAGCACCCCGCCAGTAAAGGCCTTAAATCCTTCTTCCAGAAATAACATACCAAACAGAAAAACTGCAACACCGGCAGATATTTCCTTGAAATCAGGGCTGATCCAGAAGCCGTAGGCAAGCACGAATAAAATCGTCGGTAGGAATATTTTTCTGATCATAGTGTAATTTGAATCCGGTGATTTATAACGCTATGACGCAATTGTAGTACAACTGTAATATAAATGTAATATAAATGTAATATCTCGGCAATAAAAAGATAACACAGTAAAATGGTATGATTTAAGCAGTTTTTATATTACCAACTGCCTTAATTTGAAGATGCTATTGAGTTGTCGATAATTTGATTAAGCATCCTTTTTGCGTTTGATTCTCATTATCTGTTTGGCATATTCGCGCATATCTTCGACAGTATCGCTTTCATCCATGATTTCAACCCCGAGAATTGTTTCAATACAATCTTCCAGTGTGACTATTCCTTCTGTTTGATCATAGCGATCCACCACTAGAAACATGTGCTCTTTTCTTTTGATAAAAAGATCCAGTGCTTTGGGAACAGGAATATATTTATTGATTTTGAATATATTTTTTTTAATCTCATTCACAATAATAGAATCATCAAGTGTCGCCTGATGAAAAATTTTCTTGGTTAAGACAATCCCTGTCACATCGTCAATAGTATCATGATAAATCGGAATTCTTGAAAAACGATACAGATTTTCATCTGTCATTACATCTTTAATGCTTTTACTTTCTTCTAAGGCAAAAACAACGCTTCGTGGTGTTAAAATATCCTTCACTTTAACTTCATCAAGATGAAGAACATTTTCAATCAGATCAGACTCCTTTTCATCAATAGCCCCCTCATCTTCACTCAGGAGTGTACTGGCAAGCAGTTCTGCTTTTGAAAGCGAATGGGCTCCTTTTTTATTTTTTGAGATACGGTTGGTCACAAAAAGCGTAACAAGAATAATAGGATAGGTTAGCCAGATAAGAAAGCGGATGCTATAGGCGGTAATTGGAGCCAACTCTTTCCAATAAAGTGCACCGATGGTTTTGGGAATGATTTCAGAAAAAAACAAAATAGCAAATGTTAAGACAACTGAAACATAAAAAACGGCAGTCGAACCAAAAATCATGCCAGCCTGTGCACCGACGCCAGCAGCGCCCAGCGTATTAGCAAGCGTATTAAGAATTAAAATAGAAGCTATCGACTTATTAATATTGATCTTATGCATCTTCAAAAGAAATCCAACTTTTGGACGTTCTTTTTCCAATAAAGAAATATAAGACATATTAACTGATAGTAGTACGGATTCAAGAATTGAACATAAAAAAGAAATCGTTATGGCAAGGGAAAAATATAAAATTAAAAGACTCATAAAGTGAAAATTCCTTAAACTATACCACTACAAACATGGCTCATGTGAACATTCATTTCTTTTAGTCCACAGGCATACAAAGCAGTAATATTAAATTGTTTGCCCCATTCAATGAATAATGACACATTATTCCAACAAAAACCAAATTTGGCTCAGTTTACCGATAATGACCATCGCCATGTACATCGGCGGCCATATTCATACCAATATCAGCCATCGGGCGATTCAAAAAGGCATTGGGATTTTGCTGTTATTCAGCGGCAGTGCTTTAATTTTTAATTAAATATCTAGCGACTAAATTATTGGCCAGATAAGAAAATACTTATTGGTCATCAGACAGATACAATTTTCCTGAATTATACAGGTTAACTATAAAGTATTGCTCATTTTCTGAAGAATTTTTTTCTAATTCATCCAGATCAACCACTCGGTTATCACATAATAAGCAGGCAAACTTTTCTGAAACCTGAAAGTCCTGACCATCAATAAATAACAGGCAATCCCCTCCATCTTGTGTAAAAGCAAACCGGCTCGACGGATAACGTATTAAAGAAGCGCCCGTGTCCATTAGCATTTGTTTCAGCTGTAATAAATTCTCAACAGGTTCTTCACATTGATGCAGATAATCTATTTTTGAATCACTGACATAACAGCCGAACCAGCGTGCCAGTTCAGGATGTTCTGGATCAAGGTATTGGCTGAAAATGCTTCGCAATTCTTCAATAGCAGCCGATGATATTTCATTGGGGTGAGTTTGTAATTTATTGTATGGCAGTTTAAACGTTTTATTAATCGACAGGTCATTGGTAATGTAAGCAATAAAGTCATTCACCAGATCAGAATGGCTGGTCGCTCGAAAACCAATGGAATAACTCATGCTTTCACCCAGAGAAATACCATGATGAGAAACACCAGCAGGTAAATACATCATGTCCCCCGGTTCAAGAATCCATTCAAATTCAGGTTTAAAATCTTTTTGCAGCCGAATCGCAATATCTGGAATCACATTGTCTTCCGCAACAGGCTGAGTATTGATTTGCCAACGTCTTTTACCTTCACCCTGAAGGATGAAGACATCATAGAGATCAACATGAGGCCCGACTGAGCC
>JAPVVU010000005.1 GCA_028571885.1 Gammaproteobacteria bacterium
ATTTTCTCGGTACCTAAGGCTTTCTTGGCTGCTTCTGCAACGATCCACTTGTAGCTTTCACCGTTGATCATGATCTGCCATTTACCTGAACGGACCGGCATGCCGCCGTCTGCCAGGCTCTTGCCTTCATCACCCGGCTGTTTCCAGATCGGTAGACCCCATTCTTCGAACAGGTGCACGGAATCATCAACGTGACGACCTAAGTCGTACGCTAAATCATCACGGGTAATACCCATCAGATCGTTGGAGACCATACGCGCGTAATCCGCTGGATCCTGCTCGGTACCAATATAAGTGTTAATCGCTGATAAACCCTGTGCAACGGCACCTGAACGGTCCATTGCGGCTTTATCAACCAGCTTGACTGAAATGTCCTGGCCTGATGCTTCGATCCATGGTCCTAATTCGTATGCTGCGCCACATGCGCCCATACCACCACCGATAAGTAGAATGTCAACCGTTTCTTCGATGACTTCTGGATTTTCAAATGTTCCTGACATTCGGATAACCTCTGTTTGTATTTGCTTTTGTGAGCTATGTTCGTTGTGTCTGTTTTTTTAACATCAGCACAAGGAACTGGCTCGCCATGTTCTTGCTAAGTAATGTCTGAGTGAGACTCGAATTACTTAAGAAGGATTAGTTCGTCTGGATTGCCCTCGTAAGGGTATTTGCCTTCGTTGACAAAGAAACCTTTATCAGCTCCAATGTTCGCGTAATCCGCTTTAGGCTTGCCTTCATACGGCTGAATTGAACCTTCAGGCGTAGTACGAATAGGGAATTTGAAACGTTTCATGGTGCCGTTTCTGAATTTAATGGTCCACATGATTGAATCAGTGCCGCGTAAAGGCTGAACTGAACCACCCATCGGCACGATATCGGCATAAGCACGACATTCGATGGCGTTTTGCGGGCAGATCTTAATGCAGGAATAGCACTCCCAGCACTGCTCTGGCTCCTGGTTGAACGATTTCATCGCGTGACCAGTTTCTGAACCGTCTTTGTCAAGCTTCATCAAGTCGTGTGGGCAGATGTACATACATGCTGTTCTGTCCTGACCTTTACAGCCATCACACTTTTCTGTGCGTACGAATGTTGGCATTTTGGTTTTCCTTATGACTAATACTAACCCTTAAAATTTAAGAGTAGTAAACTATAATTGATACTGCCTTTCAGCAAACTGTGCAATTATACATAAGGAAAACTGGAAAAACTACATTAATTTATTTTTTTCAGGATACTTTTTATTTATAAGTATTTAATAATATTAATCATTTTAGTTTAATGAAATAAATGTTGCAGCTAAAGTAAAAAAAGGACATTGAGACACCTCAATTACTGTGTAGAAAACATATCCGGCATAGAAAAACCTGGAACCATAGTATCTGGTGTAGTAAAAGGCATGACGTTTTGTGAATGATTATCATATGCCTTATAAAAAGTATCAAACGGATTACTTCCTCCAGGGAAGCCCCCTAGCCCTGTCTGCGGATTATATAGCGAACCCATGAAAGGGTTTATTCCACTCTTATTGAAATTCCTCCTATTGGGTAGCCCCGGTTGTTGTAAACCAGAGTGTAAACCCGGATATAAACCAGAGTGTGAACCCGGATATAAACCAGAGTGTGAACCCGGGTATAAACCATAAGTCGATAAACCGGGATTCAGCCCACCATAATTAGTGCCAGGAGTAAGATGACTATAGCCAGGCACCATTGTGCCAGGAGTCACAACACCAGGTACTGTGCCTGGCAGTGTACCTGGAACAGCATAGACGGGTACAGGAACATATTGAATCTTGATATTTTGTCTTTTCTGCTCCAACTGTTTGTCATAATCAGTATATGAACCATAAGGGTTTGTACTAAATGTATTTTGACTGAATGAATTAGATCGATATGCATTTTTGTTACTTAAACGTCTATTCGCTTCCATATCACTTGGGTAAAGTAAGTTTGGATATAAGCCGGCTTTTTCTCTGTGCTTTATATTTCCAGCTATGGCTGAAGGGTCAGTTTTCATTTGTTGCTGTCTGATACGGTTGCTAAACTGGTTAGCATTAGTTTCAACAGGATAACGAAAACCTTTTGAGAAATCACCGGCTGGACGTGCCTGTTCATTGTTATAACGCTCAACAGGCGGTGATGCCTGAGAATCATCTGTTTTAAAATTACTATATTTGTAGTGTTCTGATTCTCTAAACAAGTCTGATCCGGGGGCAATATTATCGGCTTGTAACTGTACCTGTCGGGCCTGGTAGTTTTTATTTTGATATGCCTGAGACTGATTTTGTTCAAATGCACGCTGACTGTCACTTGCTGCATATGAATTAGAGTCGGGATAAAAAGGTTTCTGACCAGAAGCCTGAGAGTCCTGTGGGTACACCCATTGCCTCCGGTTCTCATAGCGTTTTTGACGCCCAACATCATATTGAGCCTGCTCTGATTGATCAATAATATCACTAGGAAAAAGGTAGTTATTTTCCGCAGATACAGGCGTTGCAAACAATGAAATAACAACAAACACATATATTAATAAGGCATTATGTTTTAAAGACATTCCACAGTATCCTGCTGCAACTTTTGTAAGAAAAAATGCTTCATCCCGTTTTGTTCTCTTGCTGTGATTGTTTATATTTATAAAGCCATTGCCAAATATAGCCTCCAGCTAGCTCGTAACCAGTATGAATATAATTATAGATATTTATATTGCTGACAGACCAGCACATCAAATGCATGCTTTCTTTATCACCACAAATCAATAACTGATCACCTTCATGTATTTCAAAATCATTGTCAGGTAACAAAAAATTATCAAATTTCGTTGATGCATTTCTATTTGATATTTTTTGTCGATGTAATGATGCACTATTTTTTTTACGGTGCACTAATAAGACAACACATTTCAAAGACTTATCCCTATTTCTTGGATGTCTTATAATTTGCCCGATAGTAATTCTACCTTTTTTTAAAAAACACATCACTGCTGGTGTTTGTTTTTCAGAAATATCGATCATCCAACTCGTTGCAGTATCATCAATAAAATCACTAATACGGCTGATTAAAACATTTGCCCACCGATCTTTTTGTCGCCTGGCTAATGATAAAAATGTGGATAACAGGGGCGTTTTTATAATTGATAAGATTTCACCAGCGATGATACTTGCCGGCTGCATAATAAAATCCAGCTCTGCTTTTTCAAAGACCGTCTCATTGCGGCTAAAATTTTGCCTGGCGATAGAAAATAATTTACCATCTGGTGATTCTTTTATTTTAACCTGTTTATTATTAACGTTTTTGTTTGTAAAACTTTTTAAAGCATATTTATCATTATGCTCTTTATTGCGTATTCTTCCTATCTGATGACGTTTCATTTCATCCTGAGCCGTTAAGACAATGGATAAATTATTTGCATCATTATCTGTACCTGCAACAATTGCAACGGCCTCTGTTATTTTAGCTTCACGTAAAGTGACTGCTTCAGTCCCTCTGCCTGAAATTGTACCTTCCGGCGCGTTAGTTACATCGGGGGAAGCTTCCACGATAACAGTCTTTACTCCAACATAATTTAAGTGCCTGGATATCGCTTTGCCAAATCGTCCATAACCACAGATAACCCAGGTACCTTTCGGTGGCTTAATTGGTTCAAGTCTCACTTTATGATAAGGATTTGTAAGCCATTCATAGATCAGATAAGCACTGGAAGAACGAACTGACAGGGCTAAACGTCTGGCATAAATTTCAAAAGGATTAATAATATGACTTGTTCCAAAAGAAGCCATATTGGCCTCCGCTTCAACAGTTTCGGCCCGGCAAACTACCATAAGCTGATCATCTAACATTCGCTCTTTACTTAATAAGCGCGCTGTAATGGCAATTTTTAGATTGACTTCGTCCTTATTTGTTAATGCAATGACTCCCTTACAATATTTATGAGTTAAGCCTGCAGTTTCAAGAACCTGTGGAAAAGAAGCATTTGCAGCAAGTGCAGGAATATCAATATCCGGCTCATCAATTTCAAGACTATCGATACGATCAGGGTTAATATCAATCACCACAGATAGAATATGATTTTCAGATAATTCATGAGCCAGTAATTGCCCGGTATCACCATAACCACAAATCAAATAAAAAGGTTCTTTTATTCGACTCACTTGTTTTCGAAAGTGATTTTCTTTTAATACTTTTTTAAAAGCAGCATTTTGTAACGTACTGAATACTGCGCCAATACTATATAACCAGACAGTTACAGTGGTATAAATACAAAATACTGTCCACATTCTCTGGGCATTAGTGAATTCATAGGGGATTTCGCCAAAGCCAATAGTTGATCCCATAAAGCTAACAAAATAAAAGGCATGAAAAAAACTCATATGCCAGACATTTCCCTGATCATCCTGACCTGGAATCAATACAAAGCCCAAAATAACAGCAGCATAGCTGATGATCAGCAGCATAATTGGCAAGCGGATCCGCTTGAGCAGTAAAAAAATAAGGCTGTTCATTAGCGCCGGACAACAACCGTTTCAATCACAAGCAAGACAACAGATGTCAAATTAGCAATCAGAGCACCGCCTGAAACAGAAACAATAGTAGCCATAACCTCCGGGGTAACACCCGAAACAGAAACATGTTCTGCAACGCCCCAGATAATGGCTGCGCCTATCAAATGAATATCAGCCACCAGACTGGTGGCTAATAATACAGCACCGATATGAGAACGGTCACCCAGTTTAATGACTGTCGCTATTAAACTGATAACGATTGCAGCAAATAGTTCGTATACATGGTGATGTATTGGATTATCAATTTCACCAATAAAAAAACCAAAATTGATGGTCAGTGCAAAAACAACAAAAAATGCAAAGGAAACTTTTTCAAAGTTCATATATTTGATTCCAAAAAGTTGGTATTTAAACTATAGCAGATAGTACAGGATAAGGTAGTGTACACAGAATATTAACAATTGCCGATTTATAAGGAACTGATAAGGAACTTAAAATTTAGATTAAAGAAAGACTACTAGTACGAAAAAAAAACGATGTTAAGCACATCGTTTTTTTATTTATTAATATGTCTATTTAGCTAGCAGCTTCTTCGGCAAGTTGAGAAGCGTCTTTATTGCGCTGCTCTTCTTCCTTTGCCAAACGCTCAGCTTCTTTGCGCCCTAAAGGGTCAGCAAAATTATCATTAAGTGATTTAACGAAGTTATCTGCTTCATTGCGTACTCGCTCAATTGCTTTACGACCTCTTCTGCCCCAACCCGCCGGCTTAATGGCAAATACACTGCGAAGTGGGTAGGTGTTTTTTATAAAAGCAGCAGCAATATTACCCGGGCCATTATCAGTTGGTAATTTTTTGACCACTCTTCTGGCAATCATCCTTCGTACCCAGAAGTGTATGCCTCCGAAAATAACAATAAAAGTACCCGCAACCACACCCTGCAGCACAGAACTTGTTTTAAGTGATTCCAGCCATGGTGGCTGAAAAGACCAGTCAACCCAATAACCAGCATAGATTGAAAGTCCAAGCAGCAATGAAGCTAATAGTCCATAGAGTATCGCATCTGTAATTAAAACTGAGCGATACCATGAATCCATAGCTTCTTTAATTTTAGGTACGGCAACACGTTCAATTTGATTCGCGGTATTTTCCAGAGCGCCAATAATTCGGTACACTCGTTCGACACTTACTTCCTGCATACGATGTTCGATTTCACCCATATCGATATCAAGTTTATCTTTATAACGTTTACGGAGGTACTCATCCTCTATTTCAGGTGCTACTTTTTCATTGTAAACACAATAGAAACGACCGGTTGAAAGCCCGGTCTGGACGACTGCCCGCTGCCAGGCTGCAACCACTTGTTCTGCATTGTCTTCATTTGCTGTGGAATCCATTTGATTGAGTATAAACAGGAATTTTCCAGCATCATTACGTCGAATAGTGCCTTCAACCAGATGCTCCAGTGTATCTTTCATCGCACCCGGCTCTGGATGTCTGGCATCAAAAAAGACCAGAACCAAATCAGCTAAATCAATAATATGATCGGTAATTTTAAGCGTTGAATTACGTTGTTCATCCGCATCAAATCCTGGTGAATCTATAAGAATTTTGCCTTTTAAGACATCACTTTTACAGGTTTTAAGCTGCAGATAAGTATCAATTCGACTGCCTTCTCCAGCAGAGACCTTCTCAATTTCTTCACTAATTTGATAGAATGGCAGGCGTGGATCAGCATCAAGAGCCAAACCCGGTAAAACCCTGACCTTATCTTCCTGACTATAACAAACAACTGTAAACTTATCGTCAACCGCCTGATTGCCTGTCAATTGCAGATTAACATCAAGATAGCTATTAATAAAAGAGGATTTACCAGCAGAAAAAGTCCCCAAAACTGAAATCAATGGCCACCATGAAATTGTTGTGGCAAATGATTGTTCGGTACTTAACAAACCAAGACGATAGGCCACTTTGTCCAGTTCTTTAAAAGAGTCAACTGCATCAATTAGAATTGGGTTTTCTGTCGCTAGATTGTCTTGCAGACTTTGCAGTCTCGATTTAAGTAATGTGCTCGGGCCTTCAAACATTGGTGCTTCTACTCCAGTTTTTACTCATCTTTTTCTGCTCATCTTCGTCTCTGCTATTAGTAAAAAGAATAAACAAATGGTAACTATTCAGCATATTATTTATAAAGAGCCTGTGGTTGCTTATTTTTCTGACTTTGATTGTCTGAGCGCAGCAGCTTCTCATAACAGAAAGCAAAGTCAGAAAAATAAGTGACCATGGGTTCAACAGTGGTCATTAAGAAATATACGCTTCTAAGTTACAAAAATATAAGTGTTTGTATTTTATATGTTTTGTGACTTTTAGATGGTTAGCCGTTTTACGGCTTGGGTTGCTGAATAGTTACAACAAATGTTAATAATTTTTAATATTAACGTACTGGAGGTGGAAAAGCCAATGGTCCAGGTGAACCCTTTCCAGCGCCTCGTCTACCGCCCCATGGTGTTATACTGTCAAACATGCTTTCAGCAGGATTTGAAACTGTCCTGTTCATGCTCCACATATCACGCTGCATGGCAACCAGACCAACACTCATTGTCTGAATATTGGTGCTCATACCATCAATACGATCACCAACATTTTGAGCAACTCCAGTCATCACTGTAGTATTGGCAGCCATTTCAGGCATTGTTTGAGCAACCGTGTCAGACATTAAACTGGTACTATGCTGCATCTTCATAATGCTGCTTGAAATTATCTCCATATTAGTAGTAACCGACATCGACATCTGATTTACAGAGCGCGTCATTTGTCTGACATCATTAGACAATGAATGCACGTCGTGAGTCAGATTAAAAATCAGATAATAACCGTAAGCCGCTAAAACTATGAACGCAAATAAAGCCGTATAAACAATTAATTGTAAACGTTGTCCTTTAACATCAGAACCTTTTTTACGTTCATCAAGCGTATCTGAATCAAAACCTGTTGCATCTGAGTCACTTGTTAGTTTATGGTATAACCTTTTAATAGGCATTTTTTTTCTCTCCTAAGCATTAACCACCCCTTAGTAATCAGTATCTTAAAAACCATAAATTACTTTATATCGGTCTATTGTAAAATGAAATACGCACAATAGGTAGTTATATTTCAAGTTTATTAGAATCTATTAATAAAGCAATTTAGTTTATGTGTTTCAGTTTTTTTAATTATAATTTTCAATAAGTTTAATTTCCAGAACAATGACTTGCTCTAAAATATTAAACAAAATTAAATCTTCTACAATCCTACTTTATTATTTTTGACTTATTTCAACATTAAAAACCATCAGGCTTCCTTACTAACCTCTGGCCTTCAATAGTAGTTTTCAAATATCAGGATTCTTCATTTTTATGCTGCTTTGCTTCTTGCTTCTTCTTAATGATCCTACGTTGTTGTTCAGCAATATTTTTATCCAGCTTATCAGTCACTTTAACCACCTTCCAGGCTTCATTAAAACGATTATGGTTCACCAGACGTTTTACAAACTGAGTATTTGCAGCAAGATACTCAGATGTTCTATTTTGTGTTTTATAAACATTTGCCAGTTCTCCCCTGGCATCAGGCAGCTCGGGTAACTGTTCTATTAATTGCAGGTATTTTGCTTCCGCCTGGTCAAACTCCTGTTCATCAAAGGCCTTACGTGCCGCTTTCAGCAATCGCCTCTGTTCCGGGGTATTAATTACAGGTTTAATGGGTGTAAGTTTTTTGCTATTACGCTGATTTTTAGCGGTATTAAATGGTACCAGCATAACCATTTGGTTTTGTAGTTGTTTTTGTCTCTTTCTTATTTGTTGCTGCAAATTTTTAGTCTGCACTTCATGGCTATCCTTTTTAATAATAGCTGAAGTATTAGAATGTGGTGAATCTAGAGACGGAGACTGACTTATTAGCACTTCAAAATTTTCATTAAATCTATTCTCATGTGATTCATCTATCTCAACATTATCTACAATTGTCACTTCTTTCTGAGTCGTATCAACCGCTTGTGTGATAATAACTTCTGTATTGAGCAATTGTTGAGAAGCTTCATTTTCAATTGAAGGAGTAGCTTCAATATCTTCTCGATTAATATCTGTAATAGTTTCAGCAGGATATTTAATAGTGCCATTAGCCACCTGTTGAAAGCTTTCGGCAGCTTTTTCCATAACTTTCTGCTCTTCAACAGGCAGTGTTTTTCTGTACTGCTTCATACGTTCAGAAAAACCACTTGAGGTACGAGAATTATTTCTATTTTGGTTTTCTGTCGAAATAGCTTTCGAAGTGCTTAATGTTTCATCCGGCTCCGTGTTTTCAATTGGTTTAGCTTTTAGTGGTTCAATTGACTGTTCAGTTGATGGCTCCTTTATTTGTTCAGTAGAAATTTCATCTGACCATATTTCATTTCTATTCCAGTAGATATAAATAATAAGTGACAACACAATAATAAGTGTTAAATGACTGAGTATCCAGCGGAAAAACTTCATTTCTGGTCCTACTGATTTTGACACAAGACACCTATACAATTAATTAAGGTTAAAATAGATTTCTATCCTGGATATACAAGACTAGCAAACTTATTGACTTCGGCCGCTGCTTTTCCTTTTGGCTCAAGCTCAAATACCGCCAAACCTTCACTGAAAGAGCGACGATAGGTTGTTCTTTGATACAAGCGAGTAGCAATTAAATCAATATGAGGCAGTATCTTTAAAGCATCTTCCGCTTCACCTGTCTCCCGGACGCCTTTATGTGTATCAGCTCGATTAACAAAACCAAGCATTTGCGGCATATTTTTTTTACCGCGAATATCCAAAACCATTTGTATAAAACGTTGAGTTGACCAGATATCGGCCTGACTTGGCGGTACAGGTACAATAATACGATCGGTCAGAGCAATTGCCCGCTTCATAGAATCCGTGTCAGCCGTACCAATATCAATGAGCACTTCTTCGTCTTGAGCTTTTTCTAACTCATCAATTGAATTACTAATGGAGATAGCAGGTTCATATTCATCTTCTTCACGGATATCCCCCACATCACTTAAAGTCGCCTGAGGATCAAGGTCAAAAAGCTTCACCTCATGATCATTTAATGCCAGCCAAACAGCCAAGTTAAAAGTGACCGTACTTTTTCCCGTACCACCCTTCAGATTACCTACCACTGTGATCATTTAAAATTCCTGTCAATCAAAAAGCCTAACTCCCCCCTTTCGCTGCAGGAGTTAGCATTTTTGTTTAATGATTTATTTTGCTGCTGGTGTTACTGCCGGTGCTGGTGCAACAGGAGGACGACCATAAGGCGCATAACCATATGGTCTATAACCACCATAATAACCCGGGTTATTCATATAACGCTGATCGCCGTACCCCTGGAAGCGATTATCCCAATTATTGTAACCACTGCCGTAACCACGACCCGATGCAGAACCACGAGTATTTACATTACCACGGCCCCGGGCTCTTGTTTTTATGGTGATTTCAATATCACCATCCATATCAGCATCACCGGAACCATCACCCCAGCCACTTCCACGACCGCTGCCATAGCCGCTATTATTCCAGTTATTATTACCATAACCATTCCAGTTTGTATTACTATTACCATCATTCCAAAAAGCACTGGCTTGCATCGGTATAATGACAGCACCTGCAACAATAGCTGCAGCTAACGCTTTTGATACATATTTCATAATACTCTCCACTTGATAGTTTATTATCCCTGACTTCTTTTATAAAAGGTGTCGATAAATGATTTGAGATATTATTCACTTACCTAAACCATACCTAAACTTAGTCCAAAGCAACTAATCCGGACTAATATCAACAACTATTTTCCTCCTAAATCACCTTTTAACTGTATACCTCGACGCCCTTTCTTTTTGACTGCTTTCTTTGTAGTACTAAGGGGCTTTTTCTCCATAGTGGATGACTTTTTGCTACTCGCAGCCTTCTTTTTTGCAACAGCTTTTTTAATCACAGGTTTTTTAACCACAGTTTTTTTCTTAACTGTGGTTTTTTCTGCTGCTGCAGTGACATCAGATTTAGGAGCAGGAGCAGGAGCTGGCACTTCTGATTTTATTTCAGCAGATGCAACCTCTTTTTTTACAGCAACTGTTTCCTGTTCTTTTTTATCCGTTGATTCATCAGCCACAGCCGCTGTATTTTGAGTACTTTTTACTTTCGTTTCTTTTCGTGGGACAGAAGCTGTTACAGTTGCCGGGGTAGTTGATGTCTCTGCCTCAGGCACATCACGTTGTACCACAGAAGGTTTAGCCATTGGTTTGGCAGTTGCAGATGCCGGCTTTGATCTTCTTTTGAAAGCAAGTGTATAAAGCCCTTGAAGACTCCACCAAACAACCTGAACAATAGTAACTATAATCGTATAAGTGCTGAATAAGACCTTCCCGATAACACTACCATCTGAAGGCTTTTTATTTTTTGATTTATTTTTAAGATCCAGGCAGACCTTATAATCAGGATGGTCTTCTTTCATATTTTCACAAAAAGCAGCACGCCCGCTATAACAACCAAGAGGAATGACAATTAATGTTAAAATGGTTGATACCAATGTACCATACATCAATGAAATAGCCATACCCTGAAAAATCGGATCAAATAGAATTGCCATTGAACCAACGATAAGTGCTAAAGCTGTAATGATAATAGGTCGCGTTCGAGTGATACAGGCCATAATAATGGCTTCTTTGATTTCAACACCCCGACTAATTTCCTGACGCGAATAATCCACAAGCAAAATGGAGTTACGTACAATAATTCCAGCCAGTGCAATAAAACCAATCATTGAGGTTGCAGTAAATTCTGCCCCCATAATGGCATGGCCTGGAATAATACCAACCAGCGTTAAAGGGATCGGTGAAATAATAACAGCTGGTAGGGTAAAATTACCAAATTCCCAGACAACCAGCATATAGATCAGAATAATAGCTGCAGCAAAAGCCAATCCCATATCACGGAAAGTTTCGTAGGTAACTGTCCATTCCCCCGTCCACTCAAAACCTGACTCCCTGTGCATATCAGATGAACTTGGAGGTCCTATCCATGTACCTGCTATCACCTCTCCACGTGGTCCACGATTTTCTTCCAGGTCAAGCATGTCCCATACATCAAACATACCATAAATAGGTGCGGCAAATTTACCGACAACCTCACCAATAACATATTCAACATCTCTTAAGTCTTTATGATAGATAACGGCTTCTTTATAACCTTTACTAAAGACACCCAGTTCTGCCAGAGGTACACTGCTGCCCTGCATGGTAGGAACAGGCAGCTGACTTAGGTAATTAAAGTTTGCACGGATATCCAGAGGAATTTGTAAAACAATCATGGTTGCTTCTAAAATTGAACCATCTTTAATATCACCCAGAACAAAACCGCCCATAGCCATTTCTAATGTTTTGTTAATTGCATCAACACTGACACCCACACGAATAGCTTTCTCACGATTAACTTTAAAATTCCAGATTGTATACGGTTTCTGCATGTAGTTATCAACATCAGCAATGGAGTCTGATTTTTCAAACAATTCAGTTAATTTCATTGCCACTGCGTGACGTTCATGAGCTGTTGGACCATAAACTTCAGCCACCATAGACTGCAGCACAGGAGGACCCGGCGGCATTTCAACAATCTGAATTTTTGGTCTGTCCAGTTTTGTATAAACACCTGCTTTTACTTGCTTAGTAATAAACTCAGTCAATGTTGTTCTTACTTCCTGAGCTATCTGATGACTGGTTCTATCACGCTCTTTCTTATGCAGCAGCTGGACATTTAAATCGGCCTGCCAGGGCTGCTGACGCAGGTAGTAATGACGCACAAGACCATTAAAATCGTAAGGTGCGGCGGTACCAACGTAAGATTGAATTGCCGTCACTTCTGGAATCTGTCTGACTTGTTCAGCCAGCTGACGAGTCAGATTAGCGGTTATTGGTAAGGCAGTCCCGGCAGGAAAATTAATCACTACATTAAACACTGACTTATTATCAAGAGGCATCATTTTCACTTTTACAGCTTTGAAATAAAACAAACTGCAAGCGATAAAGAAAATAGCAAATAAGCCAATCAAAAACCCATAACCAGCGCCCTTGCTATTAATAAGAGGATTGAGAATACTACGATAAAAACCATCAAGACGTTTCACAGTTTTATGTTCGGCTTCTTCCATTTTATGTAAAGAATCCATAGCGGGTTTAAATCGAATTGCCAGAAAAGGCGTAAAGACAAATGCAGCAAACAAAGAATACATCATAGCGACAGAACCAAGCGCCGGGATAGGTTCCATATACGGCCCCATCATTCCTCTCACCATACCCATAGGTAATAAGGCAGCAATTACAGTAAATGTTGCAAGTATAGTTGGATTACCCACTTCCCTTACAGCATCAATCGAAGTACTATCAGAAATTTCACCGTCCATAGCCCAGCGACGATACATATTTTCAACCACAACAATGGCATCATCAACCAGAATACCAATGGAGAAAATGAGTGCAAATAAACTCACCCGGTCAATGGTGTAGCCCATAATCAGAGCAAAGAAGGTGGTCACAAGAAT
Source organism: Gammaproteobacteria bacterium (assembly GCA_028571885.1). Lineage (GTDB taxonomy): Bacteria > Pseudomonadota > Gammaproteobacteria > GRL18 > GRL18 > GRL18. Next base: position 13,095 of record JAPVVU010000005.1, read on the forward strand.
AACATTTGGAATAACAATGAAACAAACCAGCGCAGCACGCCAGTTGAGGAACCAGAAAATAAGTATTGATACGGCAATTGTGACCAGTGCCAGTTTGAACATCAGTCCATTGACTTTATCTTGCGCCGATTTACCATAGTTTCGTGTTACGCTGACTTCAACATTACTTGGTATCAAGCGACCTTTCATGGCTTCAACGCGCTCAAGAATTTCATGAACAACAGTGACTCCATTGGTACCACTTTTTTTAGCGATAGCCAATGTGACTGCAGGAAAACCATTTGCCGCCTTAGTTTCTGTCGTGGCCGGGCCGGTGTAGAAATTGACAAATCGATGAGCTTCACCGGGACCATGTATCACCTCGGCAACATCTCTCACATAAACAGGGTTACCATCGTGCATGGCAACAATCAGACGCTCTATATCTTCAGCATTGCGTAAAAAAGCCCCGGTATAAAGATTAAAGCTATTTTCACCCGATTCAATATTACCAACAGTTTTCTCACTATTGGCCGTCATAATGGTGCCGGCAATTTGTTCCAGGGTAATACCATATCCGGCTAAACGCTCTGGCTTAACTTCAATTCGCAATTGTTCCTGACGCCCGCTGATGACAAAACTTTTGCTGGTTTCAGGAATTTCTTTTAATTCCTGCATAACATCCAGTGCAATCAATCTTAAAGCCGCATCATCAAGACTATCAGACCATAGAGTTAAAGCAACAAGCGGCACATCGTCAACCCCCTTTGGCTTGACCAGCGGTGGAGAAACGCCTGGTGGAATTATATCCATATTGGACTGTAATTTATCATACAATTTTACCAGTGACGGCCCCATCTCCTCGCCCACTTCAAATTGTACTGTGACCATGGCCTGATCCCGCTGAGAAGCAGAATAGACATGATCAACCCCGGGAATTTCACTCATGATTCGTTCTAAAGGATCCGCAACCAGAGAAGCAACCTGCTCTGTTGAGGCCCCCGGATAACTGACAAAAATATCAACCATTGGTACTGATATTTGAGGATCTTCCTGCCTTGGCGTCATCATAAAACCCGCAAGACCAATAGCAAACGTTGCAATTAGAAGTAATAGAGTTAAAGGCGAATGCATAAAAGTTTGAGTCAAATTTCCAGCCAGACCCAGATCATGCTTATTTTTTGTGTTATCCATATGATTAAACTTACTCGTGCTTATTTATTATTACTCTGCTCAATTGGTAGTTAACTCACACTTAACGATATAACGCCCTTTTCAATTTGAGCAGTAAAATGATGCGTTTGCTGATAAAGTACCTCAGAATGTATTACTTTATCGGCAGACCCGGCCTCCAGTTCTGAGGTGGGTGATCAACAATTTTATCACCGGGTTTCAAGCCGGAAAGAACAGTATATGATTTACCACCATTTACCTTTTTACCCAGTCGAATGACATGCAGTTCAGCAATATTCTGATCGTTCATCACCAGTACACTGGGCAAACTCCCCATGTGTTTCAGAATACTTGTTCGAGGAATAATAATTGAGGTGCCTGGCTTAGAACTTTTGACGGGTATTGCAACTTCAGCGTACATTCCAGGCACACCATTTGTACCAATGGGTAAATCAAATTTCACAGTCACTGTATGCTTGCTTTTATCTGCCAGAGGATAAATTTGAGCCACTTTAGCGGGAATCATCATACCGCTGACATCCAGATATGCTCTCACTGTGTCTCCCACTTTTAGAGAACGTACTAATCTTACCGGCACTTCTGTGCGAATTCGGATGTAATCTGTATTGGCATAAGAAATTAGAGGCATGCCTGGCTGAACCGTATCACCCACTTCAATCAGCTTTTTAATAATCATACCTTTGAAAGGTGCAATTGAGCGGGTGTCTCGAATACTAGCATCAATTTCATTTATAGCCTCACGAGCACTTCTTACACTGGACTGAGCCTGATTAACAGTTGCACCCTGATTGTATAGATCAGCCTGACGCTGCACATCCTTATCACCATAGCCCATTGAATCGCCGATCTGTTTAGTAAACATCTGATCAAACATACCTGGAAGTCCCATACCAGGCATCTGGGTCGCATTTTCAGTTTTAGGGGACCAGAGTTCACGATTGTATTGAACCTGGGCATTTTGTAAGGATGCAACAGCCTGCTCATATCGGGCAATAGCCGATTTACGTTTTGCTAATAAGCTCTCATCACTGATACTCACTAACAGAGCACCCGCTTCAAAGGAGTCACCTTCATTACCTGCTAAATATTCTACTCGCCCCGGCATTTGCGCCGACAACGTCACTTCTTTATAGGGGATAACACTACCACCAAGAAAAACTTGATCTAAATCTTTGTGAGCCCCAACTTCAATAATTTCGCTGGAAAAGACTTCCCCGCCCAATAGTAGTCCAATACTTAGAACAAAAGTGCCGCTTAAGCGCCTAAACATTATTTAATACCTTTCTAAATTTGTATTTGTAATTTGATTTAACTTTTTTGATTTATCTTTATAGTTATTGGTTTTAATTGCCCTAACTAGCTGATAAGGCAATAAACGCATCATGTCACGATAAATAGCTTAAATAAAAATAATATCTTCATTTATTATAAATAATAGAATTACTGTAAAAACAGATGATTATAATATAAAAAGTAGCTTAAATCTGAAATTTTTTATACCACCGGCTAACATTCTATACACATCAGCCCATTGCCGCGACATTTTTCTTCACTCGCGATAAACAGGATAAAAACAGAAAGGAGATCTCTTCTACCAATCTATTAAATTTATTATCTTTTTAAAGTTATTACAAGACACTTTTTATTATTTTCATTATTAGTGTTTGGAACCCCTCATACAAAATCAATTAAGGCCATTAAAATTAGCGGTATCAGCACACCAATTAACAATTGTATTATATAATAATATTCTTATTTTTATGAAACAAAAATCCCTTTGTTTCCCAACATTGTGGGTATATATTAATAAGTTATTATAATAGATAATATTAGGGCTTACCCTCAAAATAGAGAATAGATAAATATTTTAAAATATCAATACCGTAATTCATTCTATTTAACTGCTTTTTAGGCAACAGAATGATACTTTTGCGCTATTATTAACAAAACGTATTCATAGAAATATAGTAACTATTCAGCGTATTATTTATAAAAAGCCTGTGGTTGCTTATTTTTCTGACTTTGATTGTCTGAACGAAGTCGCTTCTCATAACAGAAAGCAAAGTCAGAAAAATGAGTGGCCATAGGCTTAACACGGGTAGTTAATAAATACATGCTGAATAGTTACGAAATATATTTATAAAAAAGAGTCCATACTCATGCCCTGTATTATTTTAAAAACAAACCAATCCCTGTCAAAGGAACAACAGCTTGATTACTGTCACTCATTCTCTGAAAAAACTGCCCGGCTTCTTGGCAAGCCGGAAAGTTATGTAATGACACTGCTCGAAACTCAGGTAAGTATGACTATGTCAGGAACCACTGAGCCCGCTGCATATATTGAACTAAAAAGCATTAACCTGCCTGAAGATAAAACAGCTGAGCTTTCCAGTGCGTTATGCCAGCACATTAGTACCTTATTAGATATTAACCCTAAGCGAATTTATATTGAATTCAGTAATGCACAGCGGCATTTATGGGGCTGGGACAGCAAAACATTTTAATACAGTATCCTAGTACAGTTCATCTGCTTAGGGTAAAATGACCATTTTCCCAGCTCTTATTTAAAGCACTTAATTGTAAAAAAGAAGATTATCAATGCGCACTTCACAATTTTTTCTACCAACTCTCAAAGAGTCACCTGCTGATGCAAAAATCATTAGCCATCAACTCATGCTCCGTTCAGGCATGATTCGAAAATTAGCATCAGGTCTGTATTCCTGGTTGCCCCTGGGCCTGAGAGTCTTGCGCAAAGCAGAGGCAATTGTTCGTGAAGAAATGAATCGCTCCGGTGGTCAGGAATTATTAATGCCTGCAGTACAACCCTCAGAATTATGGAAAGAATCAGGCCGCTGGCAGCAATACGGCCCTGAATTATTACGTATTACAGACCGTCACAATCGTGAGTTTTGCATTGGCCCGACTCATGAAGAAGTGATCACTGATCTGGTTCGTTATGAATTAAAAAGTTATAAACAACTGCCAGCCATTTTTTATCAGGTGCAAACTAAATTTCGGGATGAAATTCGCCCACGCTTCGGTATTATGCGTTCCCGGGAGTTTATTATGAAGGATGCTTATTCTTTTCATGCTTCCCAGGAATGTTTACAAAAAACGTATGAAGTAATGTATGAGTGTTATTCACGTATTTTTACCCGCATGGGTCTGGAATTCCGTGCAGTTCATGCTGACACTGGCTCAATTGGTGGTAAAGCCTCTCATGAATTTCATGTTCTGGCTGATTCAGGTGAAGATGCAATCGCATTCAGTAGTGAAAGTGACTATGCCGCCAATGTTGAACTTGCTGAAGCCATATGCACTATCGAACGCGCAGCGCCCACTCAAGAAATGACCACTGTGGATACGCCTGAGCAGCACAGCATAGAGGAAGTCAGTCAATTTTTAAAAGTTACTCCGTCTCAGACGTTAAAAACTTTACTGGTCAAGGCAAGTGATCAAGTTGAATCCGATGTCATTGCACTGGTACTGAGAGGTGATCACGAATTAAATGAAATTAAAGCAGAAAAGCTGACTTCGGTTGCAGTACCGCTTAGCTTTGCCAATGATGAAGAAATAAAAGCGGCTGCAGGCTGTGATGCCGGCTCCATCGGTCCAGTTGGCCTATCAATTCCCATATTCATTGATCGCAGTGCTGCAATGTGCAGTGATTTTGTCTGCGGTGCAAATGCAAACGATCAACACCTGACGGGCGTAAATTGGGAAAGAGATGTTGAACCTGGATCCATTGTTGACATTCGTAATGTGCTGGATGGCGATCCCAGTCCCGATGGTCAGGGGGTTCTCTGCATTAAACGTGGTATTGAAGTTGGTCACATATTCCAGCTGGGTAAAAAATATTCTGAGGCAATGGATGCCAGTGTTTTGGCTGATAACGGCAAGGCTGAAGTCATGAGCATGGGCTGTTATGGAATTGGTGTTTCTCGTATAGTAGCATCAGCAATTGAGCAGAATCATGATGATAATGGTATTATCTGGCCCGGTGCACTGGCACCATTCAAAGTCGGCATTGTTCCTATGAATATGCATAAGAGTGAGCGCGTCAGAGAAACAGCTGATAAACTTTATGCTGATCTGGAAGCTGCAGGTATTGAAGTACTCTTTGATGATAGAAAAGAACGTCCTGGTGTTATGTTTGCCAATATGGAACTGATTGGTATCCCCTACCGTATTGTTATTGGTGAACGCAGTCTTGATAAGGGTGTCTTTGAATTTAAAGGACGTACAGATAGTGAAGCAAAGGAAATTCCTGTCGATGATATTGTAAGCTATGTACAGGCCCTGTAATAGTAAGCGCCCTGAAAACTGCGTGGGCTTGAACAGACAGACCATCCCATCTAAGAACGTAAAGATAAATTATCTGTTTGGTTTATTATTCTGTATTTTATTGACCTTTACTGCAACGATACAGGCAGATGGGTTACGTTTGGCTAATGGCTATCGAACTGCAGTTGATGAAAAATTAAAAAATCTGCTTATAGAAGCTATTGAAGATACATCGGGCTTTACCGATCGCTTTGATGCGGAGGTATGGCTGTTAGATATGTCGACGCGCATGGCAAAGCAGGTACCAGATCCGCAGGAACGAATGGAAATACTAAAAAATGTCCATCGAGAAGCCTCACGTGTTGATTTGCAGCCGGAACTGGTGCTTTCTGTCATTCAGGTTGAGAGTAACTTTGATAATTATGCTATTTCCTGGGTTGGGGCACGGGGTCTGATGCAGATCATGCCTTTCTGGCTACAGGAAATCGGTCATCCTAATGATAATCTTTTTGATATAAAAACCAATTTAAGATTTGGCTGTACTATTTTGAGCTATTATCTAAAAATAGAGAAAGGCAACTTATTTCGTGCGCTGGGACGTTACAATGGTAGTCTCGGCAAAGCACATTATCCCAATAAAGTGTTTAATGCCATGAGCAGAAAATGGTATAAACAATAAGAGAAGTTGTAAGTCGTAAGTTGTAAGTTGTAAGTTGTAAGTCAGAAGCCAAAAGCCAAAAGAATCATCAGCTTGCCACCAGGTAGCCCTTGATTTTTCTTTGACTTATAACTTATAACTTACGACTTATAACTTCTCTTATAACTTCTTTTTGAAGACGATGACTTACGTTTTTCCTCAGCAGGCACCAGTTGTTTGTCACCATCACCAATAAGATCATTTCGCCCCATGCCCCTGAGAGTCTCACGAATCAACGGCCAGTTTTTTGGGTCATGGTAACGCAGTAGAGCCTTGTGTAAACGTCTCACCTTCTCACCCTTCGCTGTGAAGACTTTTTCTGATTTATAACTGAGTTTTTTTAACGGATTACGTTCACTATAATACATGGCGGTGGCTGTCGCCATTGGCGAAGGATAAAAATTTTGTACCTGATCCAGGCGGAATTTATTTTCTTTCAGCCATAACGCCAGATTCACCATTTCTTCAATTGTTGTCCCTGGATGTGCGGCAATAAAATAAGGGATCAAATATTGTTCTTTACCGGCCTCTTTGGAAAACTTTTCAAACATCTGCTTGAATTCATAATAACTGTCAATCTTAGGCTTCATCATTTTACTCAGAGTACCCTCTTCGGTATGCTCTGGAGCAATTTTCAAATAACCGCCGACATGATGAGTCACCAGTTCTTTCACATACTCGGGCGATCGCACGGCGAGATCATAACGTAATCCAGAAGCAACAAAGACTTTTTTGATCCCTGGAAGCTTTCTGGCGCGCTGATATAAATGGGTCAAAGGCCCATGATCAGTATTCATATGCGAACAAATTTTCGGGTATACACAGGATAAACGACGACAAACTGATTCAATTTCTTTATCATCGCAGGCCAAACGCCACATATTAGCGGTCGGGCCACCCAAATCAGAAATATAGCCTTTAAATTCAGGCACATTATCTCTTATTTCTTCAATTTCACGAATAATTGAATCTTCTGAACGATTTTGAATCACCCGTCCTTCATGCTCGGTAATAGAACAAAAAGTGCAGCCGCCGAAACAACCACGCATAATATTAATAGAAAAACGGATCATCTCATAAGCGGGCATTTTTTTGCCCTTATAATCAAAGTGCGGCAAGCGTTTATAGGGTAGCTCAAACAGCTGATCCAGTTCTTCTGTGGTCAGCGGGTAAGGCGGCGGGTTAAGCCAGACATCCCTGCCGCCATGGCGTTGAACTAAGGCGCGGGCATTGCCCGGGTTGGTTTCAAGATGTAGAATACGAGAAGCATGAGCATAGAGAACTGCATCACTTATCACTCGCTCATAAGATGGCAGGCGTATCACTGAGCGTTCACGATCCAGAGACTTAACGATATTCTTCAGTGGTATGGCAATAATACCATCTTCATCTTCAGTCTGTTGACTATCTCCTGAAGACGGGGCATCTGAACAGCTGGTCTGGTCCACCATTTTGTAGGGGCTCACCACCGCATCAACTTTACCCGGACGATCAATACGGCTTGAATCAATTTCCATCCAGTTTTTTTGCTGATGTTTGACCATATAGGCTGTGCCGCGGATATTATCTAACTTATTAATATTTTCGCCACGGGACAAACGATGGGCAATTTCAGTAATTTGCCGCTCACCATTTCCAAAAACAAGCAAATCAGCCTTAGAATCAACCAGAACTGAACGTTTTACCTTATCAGACCAGTAATCATAGTGAGCAATCCGTCTGAGACTGGCCTCAATACCACCGATCACCACAGGAATATCAGACCAGGCTTCTTTGCAGCGCTGAGTATAAACTGCAACTGCGTGGTCGGGACGTTTGCCGCCGACATCATCAGGGGTATAGGCATCATCATGACGTAACTTTCGATCCGCCGTATAACGGTTGATCATGGAATCCATATTACCTGCAGTCACACCAAAAAACAGATTAGGTTTACCCAGTATTTTAAAGGGCTCACAAGTCTGCCAATCGGGTTGATCAATAATCCCAACCCGAAAACCCTGTGATTCTAACAGACGGCCGATTAAAGCCATGCCGAAACTGGGGTGATCCACATAAGCATCCCCGGTAACCAGAATAACGTCACAGGAATCCCAGCCCAGCGCTTCCATTTCTGCCATTGAGTGCGGTAAATATTCTGAGACACCATAACATTCTGCCCAATATTTCTCATAGGCAAAGATATTCTGCAGATTTGAAGTTTTACGGCTTTTGAACTTAGGCTTAACACTGGACATGATTAAACGACTCAATACGTTGTATTAATATAGGGTACCGATGCACTGTATTGGTGTATCGTATCGATGTGAATAAATAATAGACGTGATGATTATAAACTTTTTTAGATTAGAAGAAAACCTGAATAATATCAGGTTATTAGCAATAGGTTTCGAACTGGATATAGTTCTATTTATTTGTTCTCAGAATACCGTTCAAAATCATCAGAAACATTTCTCTGCCTCTTGAAGATGAGTATTTCTTTCACGGGCTATTAAACCATTCTGGGTCATATACAACCAGTACGACTGATTATCTTTCATGGCTAAAAAAACAGATTGTCCGTATTTAGCATCAAGCCAGGGCAGCCATTGATGTTCTTTTTTCAGCCCCCAGAGATCAAATTTTTTCCTCTCTTCCAAAGCAAATACAGTTGGCAAATTCATGCCTTGCTGTTCGATATTCTGATAGCGCCCGGAAATACGATCCAGTTGAAAGCTTGCATCTAAACCTAACAGGTTCGCCCATCCATGCCATTTTATGATTCGGGCATCCATCTGCCATTCGTCACCTCTTAAGACATAAGATGTTTTATGGCAATTTTCTAACTGTAATAATTCCACGCGATAAGTCTGTTTATTAAGCCGTTCTACATAAAGTGTAGCAATAGGGCTTTCATGAGTCAGGCGATGATAGGTTAAAACATTCGTACCCACCAGAGAGGCGCTAATTAAGAGAAATAGGACAAATAAAAGATAGCTGCTGTTTCGACAACTTGCCCAAATTTTTTTCTTTTTAAGCATTGTCAGTATACGAAAAAAGAAAAAAACAGAGACGAGCAGGATTGCTGCTAAAAAAATGAAATAGTACATCTCAGGAGATGGATTCATGCATTATGCTCTATCAATATGTATGGAATTTACCGACATTCAGTAACCAGCCTGATCCCCCTGATACCTGGCATAGTATTTAGTCAATTTATTTACCGGTATGGATCGCCGGCTGGTTTGATGTGTTCAACTTCAGGTTTTGCCGGATAGTGGTATTTACCGCCGAAGAATAACAATGGTTCCAGTTCTTCATCTTTTTTATACAATTCCAGTACTTCTCCCACGATAATCCAGTGATCGCCACCATCATATTGCTTATTAATTTTGCAGGCAAACGAGGCCAGACAATCTTTCAGGCGCGGAGCAGCAAACGAGTCTGAAAACAGATGCTCAAAATGAACCTGACTGTCATCCATATCAATTTTAGCACCGGCAAAATAATTAGAAACATCTTCCTGATGTATACCAAGAATGTTGACTGTAAAATTTGCCCCCTCTTGTAAAAGTTCTGAAAATGCCGCCTTTTTCGATGGACAAACCAGTAATTGAATCGGATCTAATGATAATGAACTCACCGCATTGGCCGTCATGCAGCGAACCTCACCTTCATGCTCTATAATCAGCACTGTCACTCCGGTAGCAAAGAGGCCGATATTGCTTCGATAGTCTTTGATCAAATTTAACTTTTGCTGTTCAACATCGTTATTCATATTTGTTTACTCGTACTTCCAAAATTTAGGGATGAGGAATTATTATTTATTTTTTACTATTAATACTTAGCCAATCCTGAGGCTGCAGATACCGTTCATATAATCGTGCTTCATCAGAAGCAGGCTCCGGCTGCCAGTTATAGCGCCACTTTACCAAAGGAGGCAGGGACATAAGAATCGATTCAGTTCGACCGCCTGTTTGCAGTCCAAACAATGTGCCGCGGTCATAAACCAGATTAAATTCGACATATCGACCACGTCGATATAATTGAAAATCGCGCTCTCGCTCACCATAAGGTATACACTGACGTTTTTTTACAATCGGCAGGTAGGCTGGAACAAATTGATTGCCCACACTCTGCATAAAGGCAAAACAATGCGCAAAACTTTTTTCATTTAAGTCATCGAAGAATAAGCCGCCAACCCCTCTGGTTTCATTACGATGAGGCAGGTAGAAATAGTCATCACACCATTTTTTATATTTTTTGTAATAGTCAGGAGCAATCACATCACAGGCTTTTTTAGCCTGTTGATGCCAGTGAATCACATCTTCTTCAAAGGGGTAATAAGGCGTCAGATCAAAACCGCCGCCAAACCACCAGATGGGATCACAACCTTCTTTTTCAGCAATAAAAAAACGCACATTTGCGTGTGTTGTGGGTACATAAGGATTATTAGGATGAATAACCAGAGAAACGCCCATCGCTTCAAATGAACGGCCTTCCAGTTCAGGCCGCTTTGCCGTCGCCGACGCAGGCATTGAGTCCCCCATCACATGAGAAAAATTGACGCCGGCCTGTTCAAAAACATCACCATTCTCAAGTACCCTGGTCCGGCCACCACCACCGCCATCACGCTGCCATTCGTCTTCAACAAACTGCTTTGTTTGGTCAGCTTTTTCAAGAGCAAGGCAAATATCATTTTGCAATGAGAGCAGAAATTGCTTTACGGCATTGGGATCAGGTTGACTCATTTTATTCCTGTTGATGTAAATAGTTATCTTTCGTATCTATCATAAGTAAGGGTAAACTGGTCGCTTTTCAAACAAAAAGGCAAATACAATAGAAAAAAAATGCCAGTCCGGGTTTCCCCGAAACTGGCATTTTCTAACAAATACATCTTCTAACAAATAAGAGTGCTGACAGCCTAAGCCATCCGTTCACTTATTGTTGAGGTGCTGCTGGTGCTGGTGCTGGTGCTGCTGGTGCTGCATATGGCTGTTGGTAACCGCCGCCATAGTATGGCTGTTGTTGGTAACCGCCGCCATAGTATGGCTGTTGTTGGTAACCGCCGCCGCCATAGTATGGCTGTTGATAACCACCATAACCAGGTCCATAACCACCGTAACCACGACCATAACCACCATAACGGTAATCATCATCATCATCATCAATCATGTCTTCCATTTCTTCCATCCAGTATCTTGGATCCCATTCATCATATTCGTTACAATTAGGAATTTTACCATAAGGGCCATAACATTCATCGTTATCACCACCCCAGAACGCTGAAA